>JAHLKT010000002.1:600000-838847 GCA_020444545.1 Desulfarculaceae bacterium
CCGCCGGATTGGCCCGCCCGGGCCACCCCCAGGGTGCGGTAGCCCTTGGCGGCCATCATCTCGGCGAACTCTCGGGCCCGCTTTTCGGTGTCGCTGTCCAGCTCGCAAAGCTGGCTGATCACCTGGGGCGCGCCCTTGCTGTAGCGCATTGTTTCGCCTTCGGGAGTGCGCACCGAGGCCTCGGTGCGTTTGCTCACTGGGTCGAAGGGCGTGAACTTGAGCTGCTCGTATAGCTTGAGCTTGGCGCGGTCGCTCAGCTTGTCCAGGATGGCCTGGTCGATGGCGTCGCGGTTTTCCTCCTTGCTGGCCAGGGAGGCGGCCAGGATCAGCTCCTGGGCGTCGGCCGCGGCGAAGACCTCGGGCTCGCCCAGGGTGAGCTGGTTCTGGGTCAGGGTGCCGGTCTTGTCCGAACAAAGAATGTCGATGCCCGCCATCTCCTCGATGGACTGCAAGCGCGAGACGATGGCTTTCATCTTGGACAGGGTCAGCGCGCCCAGGGCCATGGTGAGCGAGAGCACCGCGGGCATGGCCACCGGGATGGAAGCCACTAGGAGGATCAAGACGAACTGGAACACCGCCAGGGGCGAATCGCCGCGCAAAATCTGGGTGAGCACCAAAATCGCGGCCAGGCCCAGGCTCAGGTAGATGAGATAGTCGCCGATGGTCAGCACCGCCTTCTGGAAGTGGCTGGGCGCCTCGGCGCTTTCCACCAGCTGGGCGGTGCGCGCGAACTTGGTGCCCGCGCCCGTGGCCGTGACCATGGCCAGCATCTCGCCCTGCTTGGCCACGGCGCCGGCATAGGCCGTGCCCCCGGCCTTCTTGTCCACGGGCAGGGACTCGCCAGTGAGGGCCGACTGGTCCAGGCTGAGGTAGTCGCCGTCAAAGAGCATGGCGTCGGCTGGCACGATGTCCCCGGGCCGGAGGCGCACCACGTCGCCGGGCACCAGCTCCTCGGCGTTGAGCACCTTCCACTGGCCGTCGCGCAGCACCCGGCACTCCAGGGCCATCTCGCCCTTGAGCGCTTGCAAGGCGTCGTCGGCCTTGCGCTCCTGCCAGAAGCCCACCGCCGCGTTGAAGGCCAGCATGACCATTATGATCACGAAGTCGGTGAGGTGATCGACGATGAGCGACAAGACCGCCGCCGCCTCTATCATCCAGGGAATGGGCCCCCAAAAGTAGCCCAGGAACTTGAGCAAGGCGTTCTGCTTGTGCTCCTCGACCTTGTTGGGGCCGTAGCGTTCCCTGCGGTTGGCCGCCTCTCCGCTGCTCAGGCCCTGGGGCCCGCTCTCCAGCTCCTGAAAGATTTGTTGGGGGGATTGCTTTTCCGGTTCCTCGGCTGTGGCTGTTTCACTCGTGCCCACGTCAGCCCTCCTCGGTATGTGCCAAGCTATATTTAAAGTCTATACCTTTTGGAGGAATGGCCCAAGGCGTGGGCGAAATCGCGCGGGTTTGGGCGCGACAAGGCAAAAAAGAACCCCCGCCCGGATTCGGGCGGGGGCTCGTTTTTGGGCTGGTTGGGGCCTTAGCCCTTCTTGCGCCTCAGCCGCAAGCGGCCCCATCCGGCCGCGCCGCCCAGGGCGCTGGCCAACAGCAGCAGGGTGCCCGGCTCGGGAGCCGCCGCGCCGCCGCCGGAGTAGGGGCTGTAGGACTGTCCGGTGGTGTTGAAAGAGCCCTCGATCTGCTTGGCGATGATCTGGCCGTTGATGGTGGCCCCGGAGGTCAAGATCTCCGCGTAAGGCGCCAAGATGGTGCCTTGCACCGTGATGTTGTTGATGGCCAGTTGCTCGGCCTCGTAGAAGTTGAACAGGATCTTGTCGGAGAAGTCGGTGAGGGCCTGCTGTCCGCCTTGCAGGCTGATGTCGTCGCCGCTCACGTTCAGGATGATGTGCGCGTCGCTGGGGATGCTGGACAGGGCGGCCCACCAGTTGGTGTTGCTCAGGTCGTTGCCCGAGATGTTGAACACCTGGAGGTCGCTGCTGCCGTCGCCGTTCAGATATATGCCGCCGTACTTATAGGTGGCCGCGCCCGTGGTCTGCAACAGGGACAGGGTGCCGCTCAGGTCTTCCAGATACTGCTGGGAGGCGCCGAAGTCCACCGGCAGGTTGCTCTGCTTCTGGTGGATATTGCTGCGGTCCACCCAGCTGGGCAGCTTGGCCTTGCCGCCCACCTGCACCTGTCCCGAGGCCACCGGAGCGATATTGGACTTGAGATTGCCGCCTACCACCAGGCTGTTGTCCGAGGGGCCGACGCCGTAGCCGATGGTGTAGCTCCTAAGGTCCGCGTCGCCGCCCACGGCGTAAGCGCCAGTGGTTTGGTTGTAGCGCACGTCCAAGTCATGGAGCACGAAGGCGCTGTACGCCCCGGCGGTGCCCAGGTTGACGTTGGTGGCCAGGGCCGGACCGGCCAAGCCCAATAGGGCCAGCGCCGCCACAGCTACCGTCAACAAATTGATTAATCTGATGGCCTTCATTGCATCTATCCATATCCGCCGACTGTAAGC
Organism: Desulfarculaceae bacterium; assembly: GCA_020444545.1. Classification (NCBI taxonomy): domain Bacteria; kingdom Pseudomonadati; phylum Thermodesulfobacteriota; class Desulfarculia; order Desulfarculales; family Desulfarculaceae; species Desulfarculaceae bacterium. The sequence goes on from JAHLKT010000002.1 coordinate 602,501, forward strand.
GCGGCGAAAACATTGATCAACCGTTCGGGTGGACTATTCCACCTATCTATAAAGCTAAGCTCGCCGGACCTCCTAGTCAACTAAACTAAGATTTATTGTCTAAGTGGCTTTTCTTGTCAAAAACATGTCTTATAATTTAAGAGAGATGAGTGATGCCGCATTGAGAAAGTTTTCCGAGCTTGCCCGCTAGGAGGAATCACATCATGAAACGCATAGTCATTTTCATGATGTTCGCTCTGCTGTTGTTGCCCGCCACGGCCTGGGCCGACAACATCAGTTATCAGGGGATGCAACAGCCCGGCCTCAAGGTGGAAGGCTATGTGGGCTGGGGTTGGCACAGCCAAAAGGTGAGCGCCACCACCGGCGAGTTCAAGGTGACCTGGGACGAGCAGGAGGTGCTGGCCGCCTATTGCACCGACATTCTGACCTCCGGCGTGGGCGGGGCCTACAGCGTGGCCGCCCTGAACACCTTTGATTACGACCAGTACGAGAGCCTGTACCAGGCGGCCTGGATCATGGACAACTACGCCCCCGGCCTGGGATACATCGATTCCCAGTACAGCTCCACCGTGGCGGCCACCGCGGTGCAGGCGGCCATCTGGCATCTGCTCACCCCGGGCTACAACTCCTGGAACCTGACCAAGGTCAAGACCGGCTCCTGGTCTGACAAGCAAAACACCATGGACCTGTACGCCTCGGTTCTGGGCGAGGCCTCCCAGGTGGACTTCAGCTCCTACGATTTCAAGAACGACTTTTATTTCGGCGACAGCCAGCAGAACCGCCAGGACCTGCTGTTCGCCACCGGCGGCGCGGCCTCGGCTCCGGAGCCGGGCACCATGCTGCTCATGGGCTCAGCCCTCACCGGCCTGTGGGGCTACACCCGCAGGCGCAGGCGCCGCAAAAAGGTCTGATTCCAAGGCAAAACAGCCTCGGCCCCCGCTTCGGCGGGGGCTTTTCTTTGCCTGCCCCAAGGCCATCAATTACCATTTCGTAATAAACCGGCCAAGAGCCCAACGCGCTTCCAGTCTTTGCCCCCAAGGGGCCAATAGATAATTATCCAATTAAATTGATCTATTGAGGCATTTGCCCCTGCCGGAGGGGCAACGCGGCGCCAAGGTCGGCACGGCCATTGCAAATATTCGTCCCCGTGAATCTCTGACTCGATGGTCCGTCATAAGCCGTGGTCCGCCGGTGGTTTGCTGTTTCAACAACGAGAGGGGTGCGCGCCATGCGACGGATAGTGGTCAGTTTGCTCAAGGGCGGCGTGGCCAAGAGCGAAACCGCGGTAAGCCTGGCCCACGGCCTGGCCCTCAAGGGCTGCCGGGTGCTTTTGGTGGACACCGACGTGCAGGCTCAATGCAACGACATGTTGGGCGTGGAGCCGGAACAGGGCCTGGCCGAGGTGATCGCCGGGTGGGCCGAGCCCATGGAGGCCTTGGTCGAGGCCAGGGAGAATCTCTTTCTCCTGGCCGGCGGGGTGCCCCTGGCCGGAGTGAAGATGGAGATCGCGCGGCGGGAGATGGCTCCCGAGGCGGTGCTGGACGAGACCCTGGCCGCCTACGAAGACCACTTCGACGTGATGGTCATGGACACCGCGCCGGGCTGGGACACCCTGTTGGTCAACGCCCTGTACTGCGCCCGCGAGGTGATCTCGCCGGTGTCCATGGAGCCGGTGGCCCTGAAGGGCCTCAGGCGCTTCGAGGAGCGCCTGGCGGTGATCCAGAAATACAACCCCGCCCTGGCCCTCAAGTGGATTGTGCCCACCTTCGTGGACGGCCGGGTGAAAAAGACCGCCCACATCATGGAGCAGCTAGAGGCAGAGTTCGGCGACCGCCTGACCGCGCCCATCCGCTACTCGGTGAAGCTCTCCGAGGCCCCGGAATACGGCCTCACCATCTACGAGCACGACCCCCGGGGAGCCGGGTCCAAGGGTTATCGCGCCCTGGTGGAGCGGGTGTTGGCCGAGGCCCCGGCGGGCGAGCAGATGGTATTCGCCCCCCGGCCCGAACTGCCCAAGCCCGCGATGGCCGAGGCCGCCCCGCCCGTGGCCCAGGAACCCTCAATAGCTCAGCCCCAGCCCGCTCCCAGGGAAGCACCCTTGGCCAAGGAGCCCGTAATGGCCCCGCCCGAGCCGGCCCCTCAGGAAGCCCCCGTGGTCATGGAGTCTTGCCAAGAACAGGACGGCCCCCGGGTGGACATGCCCTCCTGGATGGCGCGCGAGGCCGCTCCGGAAGGGGAGGGCCTGGCCATAGAGATGCTGGAACCCCCCAACGATCAAGCAAGCATGGCCCCGGCTTCGGCGGCGGAAAAGTCTGCCCCTCCGCCACGGGACGCCGGGGCCCTTGCTTCTTCCGCGACGCCGCCGGAAGTGCCGCCCGACGCCAGCCTGGCCGCCCTGGCCGAGCGCCTGCTGCAAAGGAAGCTGGCCGCCCAGGGGGTGGAGATGCCGCCGCCGATGGCGGAGGAGGAGCCCCCCAAGGTTTGGGATCTGCGGGAGCGTCTGAAAAAGGTGCCGGTGCTCAGTCAGCGTCTCAAGCGCGGCCTGGGCTCGGGTTCATAAGGCAAACCGGGAGAGGTAGGCAACACATGAGCGGTTTCGACAACGCGCCCGACATCATGGGAGAGGCCCTGGGGCGGCTGCCGCTTCGGCCCTCCCTGGCCCAAGGCAAAGTGGTCAGCATGGCTCCCGAGGCTGCGGCCCGGACCAAGGCGCTGCTGGACAAGATGAAGCGGATGCGCCTGACGGGCATGGCCGCGGCTCTGGAGGAGCAAATGGCCCGCACCCCGTCCTTGCCTCCGGCCTTGGTGAACCACCTGGAGCGCCTGGTGGAGCGGGAAGAGGCCGAGCGCTCCGCCCGCCGGGTGCAACGCCGGATCAAAAAGGCCGGGCTCAAGGTGGAAGCCACGGTGGAGGGCATCGATCATTCCCACCCGCGCAACCTGAACCGGGCCCTGGCGGCCGAGATCGCGGCCTGCGGATGGGTGGCCAAGGGCTGCAACCTCATCATCACCGGGCCCATCGGCTCGGGCAAGACCTACCTGGCCAGCGCCTTCACCCGGGCGGCCTGCCTGCGGGGCTACAACGCCCTTTACCGCCGTTTGCCCGAGCTATTGCGCGAGCTGGCCGAGGCCCGCGCCAAGAAAGGCCTGGAGCAGTACATGGCCTCCCTGGCCAAGCTGGATCTCCTGTGCCTGGACGATTGGGGCCTGGAGCTCTTGGACCATCAGCAGGGCATGGACCTGCTGCAGATCGTGGAGGAGCGCTACGGCAAGAAGGCCATGATCGTGGCCAGCCTGCTGCCCGTGGATGAGTGGGGCCTGGTCATGGACAACCCGGCCATCGCCGAGGCGGTGAGCGACCGGGTGGCCGCCACGGCCCACTGCATAAACCTCAGCGGCGAGTCTTTGCGCCAGGAGTACGCCTCCCGCCGTTAAAACCTCTCACCCGGAGAATGCCATGCCCGCCAAAGCAGCCTCCCGAATCCCGCTGATCCGCCGGGTGTGCCTCCCCAGCTCACCCTGGCTGACCCTGGAGGACGCCGCCCAAGAGGCCCGGGTCAGCGGGCGGGTTCTTCGTCAATGCCTGAATCAAACCAGCCCGGCTGACGGGATGGTCACCTGCGGCTCCGGTCCCAACACTCTCATTCACCGCGACAGCTTGCATGAGCTGCTCGCGCGGGTCCTGCAACCGGCGGGTCTTGAAGAACCCGTCATGAAAAACAAGGGTCCAGGAGGTGATGAGTTGTGCAAATCGGCGGGACATACCTGAACAAGGCGGTGATTTATCTGTTGGCCGTGGGAGTGGTTTGGGCTGCGGGCCCGGCCTGGCCCCAGGACAACACTTGCGCCATCCCACGGCACGTTTGCCGGCATGTGCTGGTAGTGTGCCAAATGACGGCCTACCCGGTGAAGGCAGCGCCGGGGCAGGGGCTGGGTCTGGGGCAGATGAAGGCCATGGCCCGGCAGGCCGAGAGCCCTCAAGTTCGTTACTGCGCCCTCTATGCCCTGGGCGAGTCGAGGAGCCCCCAGGCGGCCGGTCTGCTGATAGCCCTGCTGCAAGACCCCGACCCCAGAGCGCGCCGGGGCGCGGCCCATGCTCTGGGCAAGCTTTCCCAAACCAGCGCGGTCATGCCCCTGGTGGAGCTGCTCTGCCGGCCGGGCGAGTGCCAGGCGGTGCGTAGCGCGGCCGCCGCTTCCCTGGGGCGTCTGGGCGATCCCAGGGCCGTGGCCGTCCTAAGCTATCACTCCCAAAGCCAGTACGCCTGGGTTAGGGGAGAATCGCTCAAGGCCCTGGCCCGCCTTAGGAGCTCCCCTGAAATGCGGCGGGCCGGCCGCTAAAAGGCAGCCGGACAACCCCGATATCGTAATCAGGCGATTACGATATCGTAATAGACTTGCGCGGCGTCCGGAGCGGGTCTAGAACCCGCCCGGGCGGCCGGTGCCCATGCCGCTGGGAGGCCTGACTTGGGGTAGGGCCTTGGGTTTCACGCCCATGGCCTCTAGCCGCTTGCGGTTCTCCTTCACCCACTTCCTGTAGGCGTCGATCTGATCGCCGCTGAGCACCTTGGACAGCTCGTTCTGGGTTTGCATCTCGGATTTGTGCTGCACCTCGAACAGGCGGATCATCTCGTTCACGTTGCTGGTGGAGGCCTGGGCCGAGATGATCTGCGCCCTGCGGGCCTGGTCCTGGCCCAGAATCCGGCGCACCGGGACCACCTGGGCGGGCTTGAGGGCCAGGCGCTTGGTCAGCTCGGCCATGGTCTGGTCCAGCTCCTCCCGGGGGCTCATCTGCTTTTGCTCGTCCATGGGGGGCGGGGCAGGGCGCGTGGCCTTGGCGTCCCGGGGCGCAGCGCTGTCCGCGCCCGGTGGCGGCGGGGGATAGGTCGGCGGGTTGGCCGCGCCGCCGCCGCAGCCCAGGGCCATGGTGAGCAGCAGAAGGGATAGGGATATGGCGTAACGAAGCATAAAGTTCGCTCCAAATGCAAAAAGGTACGCGCGACGGCCGCCCGGCAGGGGCCGCCCGGCCCGAATTATACCAATCGCCGGGCCCGGCGGCTTGGCTTGCATGGGTGGTTTTGCGGTGATAGCATAACCAGTTCCAAGCAGCCGCGATAAGCGGCCCGTATCGTAGCGAACAAACGGGAGAAACCAAGCCATGTCCGCGCCGGCGGTAAAGACCTTTCAAGACCTGATCCTGGCCTTGCAGAGCTATTGGGCCGATCAGGGGTGCATCATTGGCCAGCCCTACGACCTGGAGATGGGGGCGGGCACTTTCAACCCCCACACCTTGCTTCGGGTGCTGGGTCCCGAGCCCTGGAAGGTGGCCTACGTGGAGCCCAGCCGCCGCCCCACCGACGGCCGCTACGGCGAGAACCCCAACCGCTTGCAGCACTACTACCAGTACCAGGTGATCCTGAAACCCTCGCCTCTGGAGGTGCAGCAGCTATACCTGGACTCCCTGGCCGCTTTCGGCATCGACCCCCTGGAGCACGACATCCGCTTCGTGGAGGACGACTGGGAGTCGCCCACCCTGGGCGCCTGGGGTCTGGGCTGGGAGGTGTGGCTGGACGGCATGGAGATCACCCAGTTCACCTACTTCCAGCAGGCCGGCTCCATTGACTTGCAGCCGGTGAGCGTGGAGCTCACCTACGGCCTGGAGCGCATCGCCATGTATCTGCAAAAGGTGGACAACGTCTACGACCTGGCCTGGAACGACCAGGTGAGCTACGGCGACGTGCACCACAAAGGCGAGTGGGAGCACTCCACCTACAACTTCGAGGTGGCCAACACGGACATGCTCTTCACCCTGTTCGACCTCTATGAGGCCGAGAGCCGCCATGCGGTGGAAAAGGGCTTGGTGCTGCCTTCCTATGACTACTGCCTCAAGTGCAGCCACGTGTTCAATCTCCTGGAGGCGCGGGGGGCCATCAGCGTGACCCAGCGCACCACCTTCATCGCCCGGGTGCGGGCCATGGCCCGGGCCGTGGCCGAGGCCTACACCGCCCAGCGCGAACAGATGGGGCATCCGCTCCTGAAGGGCAAGGAGGCGGCGTAATGGCGGAGCTAATCTTCGAGATCGGCTGCGAGGAGATGCCGGCCCGTTTCGTGGCCCCGGCCATGGCGGATATAAAGAAGCTGGCCGCCGCCAAGCTGGGCCAGGCCCGCTTGCTGGAGATCGGCGAGATCAACTCCTACGGCACGCCCCGCCGCTTGGCCATCGCGGTCAAGGGGCTCAAGGAGCGCCAGGAGGACCAGGAAGAGACCGCCCTGGGACCGCCGGTAAAGGCGGCCTACGACGCGGACGGCAACCCCACCAAGGCGGCACTGGGCTTTGCCAAGAGCCAGGGCGTGGAGGTGGAGGCCCTCTCCAAGGTGGACACCGACAAGGGTGAGCGCCTGGCCGCGGTCAAGAACGTGCCAGGCCGTCCGGCCCAGGAGGTGCTCAGCGGGCTGCTTCCCGAGCTGGTGGCGGCCCTGTCTTTCCCCAAGACCATGCGCTGGGGCGATGAGAGCTTCCGCTTCGCCCGGCCCATCCACTGGTTCCTGGCTCTCTTGGACGGCGCGGTGGTGCCTTTCACCCTGGCCGGGATCAGCAGCGGCAACCTGACGCGCGGCCACCGCTTCCTGGCTCCGGCCGAGTTCGAGGTGAGCGGCGCGGCCGACTATCTGGCCAAGCTGGAGGCCGCCTACGTGCTGGCCGACCGTCCGGCCCGCGCGGCCAAGGTGCGCGCCGAGGTGGAGGCCGCGGCCCAAAGCGCGGGCGGCCGCCTGGTGCCCGACGAGCCGCTCATGGCCGAGAACACCGACCTGGTGGAGTGGGCCGCCGCCTGCTGCGGCTCCTTTGACCGCGAGTTCCTGGAGGTGCCCCGCCCGGTGATCATCAGCGCCATGCGCGAGCACCAGCGCTACTTCGCCCTGGAGGACGCATCCGGCAACCTGATGCCCAACTTCATCGCGGTGAACAACACCGTGCCCAAGGACATGGCCGTGGTGACCGCCGGGCACCAAAAGGTGCTGCGCGCCCGCCTGGCCGATGCCCGCTTCTTCCTGGGCGAGGACCGCAAGAAGGCGCTCATCGATTACCTCGAGGACCTCAAGGACGTCACCTATCACGCCAAGCTGGGCACCAGCTACGAGAAGGTGGAGCGCTTCGCCGCCCTGGCCGGTTATCTGGCCCAGACCCTGGGCCTGACCGAGGGCGAGGCCGAGCAGGTGGTGCGCGCCGCCCGCCTGGCCAAGTGCGACCTGGTCACCGAGATGGTGGGCGAGTTCCCCTCTCTGCAAGGCGTGGTGGGCGCGGAGTACGCCCTGCGCGACAACGAGCCCCCGGCCGTGGCCCGGGCCATTGCCGAGCACTACCTGCCTTCGGGCGCGGACAGCGAGCTGCCCGCGACCACGCCGGGCACTCTGGTGGGAATCGCCGACCGGCTGGACAGCATCTGCGGCCTGTTCGGCATCGGCCAGGTGCCCACCGGCGCGGCCGACCCCTTTGCCCTACGCCGCGCGGCCATCGCCATCATCCGGGTGGTCACCGAGAAGAAGCTCAGCCTTTCCCTGGAGGCCATGCTGGCCCAGGCCCTGGAAGGCCTGGCCGCTTGGGTGGAGCGCCCGGCTGATGAGGTTTCCGCCGAGGTGACTGCGTTCTTCGCCGCCCGTTTCACCGGCATCCTGGCCGAGCAGGGCGTGCCCACGGACGTGGCCCAGGCCGTCTTGGCCGCCGGGCTGGACGACCTCACCGCCACGGCGGCGCGGGCCAAGGCCCTGGCCGAGGTCAAGGACTCGCCCGAGTTCGCCTCCCTGGCCGCGGGCCTCAAGCGGGTGATGAACATCCTCAAGAAGGAGGCGGCCCAGGTTACCGAGGCCGCGCCCGACGAGGCCATCATGGTCGAGGATGCGGAAAAGGCCCTGTACCGCGCCTTCGGCGAGCTGGAGGCCGAGGCGGGCGAGCTCTTCGCGGCCGGCGACTACGCCGGGTTCCTGGCCCGGGTCTCGGACTTGAAGGACCCCATCGACTCCTTCTTCGACAAGGTGATGGTCATGGACAAGGACGAGGCGGTGCGCCAGAACCGTCTGGCCCTGCTCAACCTCATGGCCACTCTCTTCGCCCGCTTCGCCCGTTTCGAGCACTTGCAGCTCGTATAGCGGCGGCTAGCTAAAAAAAATAGGCCCGGGGAGCAGCGATGCTCTCCGGGCTTTTTTTTGAAGCTTGGACTTAAAAATAATATCATAGTTTGCAATTCATTTTCACAAAGGAGGGGGCATGAACCGATTGGCAATGAAAAAGGAAATTAGAGAGAGAGTGCTTGTTTTGGCACAGAGAGATAAAGCCGACTGGAGAGAAGCCGAACAACTACGCAGACAATTTGTATCTGATTATCCAATCAGTAAAATTATAAACCTTTCATTAGATGAGTATGTAATAGGCAAAGGCAGTGCCAATAAGTCATTTTGCTATCGTCTTGAACGTGAATTAGACAGCCTTGGACGTATTTTAGGCGCGACGGCTTTTAAGTTTGGTATATATTTCGGAAAAACCAAAAATGACTCTAGATATAAATATCGTTTTGCCAAGCACTGGGGGCAAACTGAAAAAGAGGTATTTGCCTCAGTAAAAAATGAGATTGCTTCGCTACTCAAAGCGGCGTCAGCTGGCAATTATGATGAGGTTCGCGTCAACAAATTATCTCCTATGTTTAAAGGGAAATTGCTATTTATTTATTTTCCAAATAAATTCACCCCAATCTATGCAAAGGACCACTTGAAATATTTCTTAGCGCAATTAAATTTACGCGGTAATTTTACAAATGAAACCGACATGCAGGTAGCATTAATGGAATATCGCTCTCAATGGCAAGAGCTTGAGAATGAACACCCATGTCTTTATATGAAATTCTTGTACGATGTCTTCGGATACCCATCATCGGCATCCTCTACGGAGGAGTCTCGAGTCGCTGATGTCCCTCTTCTGGATGATGCCATTAAAGGGGCTAAATTTATAGATAAAATTCCTAAAGGCAATTCTCGAAAAGCGCCTAAGAATGGGGCTAGTGGAAACAAAACAAATTATGATAAAAGGCAAAAGCGCCTCAAGCAAATAGGTGATAGAGGGGAAGAAATTGTTCTTGCAATGGAAAAACAAAGATTAAAAAATGCTAATGTTAGGGGGCTGGCTTCAAAAGTGAAGCATGTTGCGTTAACAGATGACAGCGCTGGATTTGATATACTATCTTTTGACGAAGATGGAACGAAAAGGTACATTGAGGTTAAAGCGACTACTGGCGAGACGCTGAATAATGGTTTTTATATTTCTGCAAATGAAGCAACCCAAGCGAATATATTGGATAAATATTATATATACTTTGTCCTTTCCGCAATGAGCGATAGACCGCGAGTTATGCCGGTCCCTAATCCTTTTGGCACTCAAAGCAAGTTTGAACTAACCCCAATTATTTTTCATGCCAATCTTAAGCAAGATGGGTAGCCTGCTGATTGTGTGTTATAGATATTACAATTACGAGAGATTGCTCATTTTGCTTTCCTCAGACCATCATCCCCAACGCCCCCTCCACCTCCCGAGCCACCACCTCGCCATCCCGCCCACGCCGCGCCTCCAGGGCCCGCCGGGCGCCGGCCCCGCCGATGCGCCCCAGGGCCCAGGCGGCCATGGCCCGCGCCCGCTCGTCCGGGTTGTCGTCCAGGGCCTGGATCAGGTTGGGCACGTAGGCCTCGTCGCGGGTGTTGCCCATGACCCGGGCCACGTTCATGTGCCAACGCCACAGGTTCTTGGCGTTCATGTAGAACATGTGCGGCCAGATGCGTTCCTGGAAATAGGGCACGTCCATGGCCAGCAGCTTGACTAGGTCGAAGTCGTCCGCCTTGGCCGTGGCGCGGGGGTTGGGCTCCAGGTTTGCGGCCAGCCACGGCGCGTTGCGCGGGCACACGTTCTGGCAGCGGTCGCAGCCGTACACGTACAGGCCCATGGGCTCGCGCAGTTCCAAGGGGGTGAGCCCTTGACCAAAGTAGGTCAGGTAGCTGACGCAGCGCCGGGGGTCGATGTGGCGAGGGCCCTTGAGCGCCCCGGTGGGGCAGGCCACCAGACAGGCGTTCTTGCACCAGTCCGGGCAGCCCACCTTCATGCTGGGCTCGCCGGGGGTCAGCTCCAGGTCCACCACCAGGGGCAGGGGCAGCACCCAGGAGCCGCCTCGCGCGCAGTTCTTGGCATAGAGCAGGGAGTTCTTGCCGTAGTCGCCCAGCCCGGCCCGGGCGGCGGCCGGGCGCTGAGGCAGGTAGGGCGGGAACTTGGATTGCACGCCATTGTCCCGGAGGAACCCGCGAAAGGCCTTCATGCGCTGGGCCAGGCCGTCCTTGGTCACCCGGTCGTCGTCCAAATAGCAGCGGCCGAAGAAGGGCTCCAACTGGCGGGGGTAGGCCTGCTTGAAGTAGTGCTCCAGCAAGACGATGATGGAGCGGGCTCCGGGCAGGGCCCCAGCCGGGTCGGTGCCCGCGACCAGGTCCATGTTCATGGCCTGGGCCCAGGCGTATTCCTCTTGCCGCTGCCCCAGTATTTCCCGCTGTTCGGCAAAGGGTTCGGCGGTGGTGAAGCCCACGTCCGCGAAGCCCAGTTCCCGGGCCTTGTCCATGATTTGGTCTTGTCGCAGCATCGGCCCTCCCTTGCCAAAACAGTCTGGTGATTCTCCTTTGAAGCGCCGCTCCCCGTCAACCCGTTAGAGCTTGGTCCGAGGGGGTAGGGGCGACCAGGCCCACCAGCCACGCGCTATTAGGTCCTTTTTTTATTGTCAAACTCGCCGCGTTTTGCTTTGTTGGAACCCGCCCCGCCTTGCCCCCTTCCCATCACCTCGCCCTAGGAGATTTCGATGATCATGCCAAGGTTCATTTTGCGCGCGGCCCTGCTGGCCACCTTGATCGTCACCCTGTGCGCCCCGGCCGGACTGGCCCGTGCCGCCTCCTCATACCGCTTCCCCGCCGAGTTCGAAAAGCAGCAGGCCGTGTGGCTGGGCTGGCTGTCCAAGGAGTACATCCGGGGCTACCCCACCGACCCGGTGCTTTTGAAAATGACCCGTGAGCTGGCTGCCAGGTTAAAGGTCGTGGTCTGCGTGCCCAGCGAGGCCCAGAAAAAACACGTGCAAACCCTGCTGGCCAAGGGCAAAGTCAACCTAGCCAACGTCTCCTATTTCACCATCCCCTTCACCATGCTCTACTGGCGCGACTTCGGTCCCATCTTCCTGAAAGACGGCGCGGGCCAAAAGATGGTCGCGGACTTCAACTTCAACTGCTGGGGCTATTTCCCCCTGCACGACACCCAGGCCCGCATGATGGAGCGCATTGACCGCACAGTGGCCAAGGCTCTGAAGCTGCCCAGCCGCATGACCCGGCTGGTAAGCGAGGGCGGGGACCGGGAGTTCAACGGCAAGGGCACCCTGCTGGTCACCGAGGCCTGCGAGTTCCAGCGCAACCCCAACCTGTCCCGGGAAGATATCGAGGCCGAGCTGAAAGATACCCTGGGGGTGAGCAACATCATCTGGCTCAAGCAGGGGACCGTGGACGACGATCCCTACAACACCAGCACCCTGCCCAGGCCGGGAGGCAAGGGCGTGGCCTATCGTAGCGCGGCGGCCAACAACCACATGGACGAGTACTGCCGCTTCGTGGGGCCACGCACCATCCTGCTGGCCGAGGTCAGCCAGAAGGAAGCGGCCCAGGGGCCGGTGGAAGCCGAGAACCGCCGTCGCATGGAGGAGAACTTCGCCATCTTGCAAAAGGCCAGGGATCAGGACGGCCAGCCCTTTGAGATCGTGCGCATCCCCATGCCCCATACGCTCTATTTCACCGCCCAGCCCGACGACGAGGCCTACTTCGGGCTGTCATCCTACCCCAAGTACGAAAACGGCACCGCCTTCCCCATAGGGAATCCGGTGACCATCATCCCTGCCCAGAGCTACTGCAACTTCCTCATTTCCAACGGGGTGGTGCTGGCCCAGAAGTACTGGCGCGAGGGGCTGCCCCAAACAGTCAAGGAGCGGGACCAGGAAGCCCTCAAAATCTTGCAGGGGCTGTTCCCGGATCGCAAGGTGGTGGCCATCAACACCCTGGCCATCAACTTCGGGGGGGGCGGCATCCACTGCACCACCCAGCAGGAGCCGGCCACGGGCAAGTAGGCCGCGCACGGCAAAGGCCCGGACGGGAATCCCCGCCCGGGCCCATGCCGGTTTCTATTTCAGCGCCGCGCGGCCTAGCCGCAGTCGCGCTTGATGATCTTGATAAGGGATTCGATCACCCCGTCCAGGCCCTCCTTCATGTCCTCCCAGTCGTTCTTTTGCCAGGAGGTGCCCATCAGGTTCACCGAGTCGATGAGGTCCTGATCCTGCTCCACGTTGGCCACGTCGGCCAGGGCGTTGGACAGCGTGCCCAGGTTCTTGTCCAGCTCGCTACCTTGCTCGATGCTCCCCACCTTGACCAGGGCCTCGGCCGCCTGATCCAGGGTGTTGACCATCTCTTCCAGCTCGGCACAGCTGGGAAGCTCCTGGGCGGCCATGGCCCCCGCCGGGAACAGGGCAAGACACATGGCCAGGGCCAGCGCCCCGAATACCCACTTTTTCACTTAGACCTCCGTGGTAACGGACCTTGATGTTGATCGGCAGGGTTTTGCCCGCCGCCATAAGAATCCCTACTTGTTAGGTTGGGCCTTGCGAGTACGTGAAGCAACACAATTAACGCCACGAAGCGCTCGCGGGCCCGCGCACAAGGCCCTTCATTTGTCCGCCCAGGCGTGGCAGAATCATAGCGTCGCCCCAAGTTACGCCCGGAGGATGGTAATGTTGCGCCGCGTTTTGTTCCTTCTGCCCATGCTGTGCCTGCTGCTCGCGTCCCTTGCCTGCCAGCAAGCGCGCATGGCCGTGCCTTCCGAGCTGGCCGTGGCCGCTCAGACCATAAAGGTAAAGCAGACCATGGTCTCGGGCTGGGACGCGCCCTTTGACTTTGGGCCCTACCATGTGAGCCGGGTGCAACGCGGCTGGACCGAGAGCACGGCCTGGGGCTTCCTGGGCTATGAGGACTACAAGGCCAAGCAGTCCTACCAGTTCGCCATTAAGAGCGAGAACGGCAAGCCCTGGCAATGCAACTGCGCCACCAAGGTGAGCCAGCAGGTGCTGGAAAGCATGGTGAGCGGCGAAAAGCTGACCTGGGAGCTGGGGGCCGGGGAAAACCTGGCCTGCACCCTCCTGGGCCCCAAGGGCGAGATGTGGCGCATGGCCCTGGCCGCCTCGGGCCGCGCCCGGGCGGTGATGCGCGGCCTGCTCAAGGGCCCGCAGCTCAATATCTCGGTGGAGGGCACCGATAAGCTGGAAGGCACCAGCCTTCCCATGCACGGCGCCAGCGGCTATGTCTTCTGGCTGAAAACCGCCACCAGCAGCGGCCTGTTGGGAGCGGTGCAGGTGATCAACAACGGCCTGCTGTGGCTACCCCAATCCCCGGAACGGGACGTGCTGGCCGCGGCCTCGGCCGCCCTGCTGCTGCATCAAAACGTGGATCGTAAAAACTAGGACCGGAAGACAGCCAATGACCCGACGCCTTCGCTTCGCCATGCCCCTGATCCTTTTGGCCGCCCTCGCTCTCTTTGCCGCCTGCGCCACGGCGGGCAAGCAGCCCCCGGCCGCTTCGGGCCTGGGAGCGCCCCTGGCGGTGAGCCACCCCGGCGAGGAAGGCTTTGAGGGCGACATAGTCTTCGGCCCTTACCGGGTCAACGCCATTCAGATGGAAAAGGTGAATCAGGCGGACTGGAGCTTCGTGGGGCGGCCGGGCCAGAGTATGCAGCAGGCCTTTAGCTTCGCGCTCAGCGGCGGGGAGCAGGACTGGCACTGCCTCTGCGCCCTGGGCGGCTACAGCACCGGAATGCCGTTGAACATCGGTACCTTCCTGGGACACGGCTTCTCCCTGGACCCCACCCACAGCCACTCCATGGCCTGCATCCTGCGCCCGGTGGGCGGCAAGAAGACCTGGCGCATGAGCCTCTACGCCCCGCCCACCAAGTGGAAGGACCAGGGGATGCTCAAGGATCCCACGGTGGAGGGCGGCCTGAGCGACGGGGTGGCTCTCACCATCCGCGTGCAGGCCAAGGGCACCGTGGCGGTGGAGACGGTGGGCGGCAAGATGCCCACGGAGTATCATTTCCTGGGCGACAACGGCGAGGTAGCCCAGATTCAGGTGGTCCCGCCCCGGCAGGTTTGGCTGCCTTCCGGGGCCCTGCGCGACCCACTGGCAGCGGCGGCCGGGGCCATTCTCTCGGTGCACCAGGCCAAGCCCGCAAAAAAATAGCCGGGCCCTTTCGGTGCACTCGGCCTAAAAATCCAGGCATCACTGCACCCTACATCTTGTTGTGTCAATGGAAGAGACCCACACAATGTTGTGTGCCCCATTGACTATGACCCCCACTTTTGCTAATTATGAGTGAACTCTAGCGTGGGGCGCCTGTGAAGGTTCGACGCCTGGACATCATTGGTTTTAAATCATTCGCCGACCGTACCCTGATGGATATTCCAGAAGGGCTTTGCGCGGTGGTGGGGCCCAACGGCTGCGGCAAGTCCAACGTGGTGGACGCGGTGCGCTGGGCCCTGGGCGAGCAGTCGGCCAAGCAGTTGCGCGGCTCCTCCATGGAAGACGTGATCTTCAACGGGGCCGACAACCGCAAGCCCGCCGGCATGGCCGAGGTGAACATCGTTTTTGAGAACGACGGCAGCGTCACCGCCGAGCCCTATGCCGGGCTGGCCGAGATCGCGGTCACCCGCCGCCTGTACCGCAACGGGGACAGCGAGTATCTGATCAACAAGATGCCCTGCCGCCTCAAGGACATCCAACAGGTGCTCATGGACACCGGCCTAGGCAACCGGGCCTACGCCATCATCGAGCAGGGCCGGGTGGGGGCCTTCATCGAGGCCAAGCCCGAGGAACGCCGCCTCTGGGTGGAGGAAGCGGCGGGCATCACCCGCTACAAGAACCAGAAAAAGGTGAGCCTGCGCAAGATGCAGGGCACCAAGGACAATCTCAACCGGCTCGACGACATCCTGGCCGAGGTGGCCACCCAGATGGAGCGCCTGAAGCGCCAGGCCAAAAAAGCCCAGCGCCACAAGGAACTGCGCGACCAGATTCGCGTCCTGGACCTCAACGTTTCCAGTTTCGAGTACCGCCAGTTCACCGAGGAGATCAGTGAGGTGAGCGCCGAGGCCGAGGCCGCGGGCACCAGCCTGGAGCTGGCCGGGCAACGCCTGGCCGCCTTGGAAGCCGATTTGGAGACCGCCCGCCTGGAGCTTTTGGAGGCCGAGGAGGAGATACGCGACTCCGGCGCCCGCCGCCTGGAGGCCCAGGGGGCCATCCAAAAGGCCGAGAACGAGCTGATCCTCCTGGGGCGCGAGGCCGAAAACCTCAAGCGTCAATCCGAGCGCCTGGAAGCCGAGCGGGTGGAGCTAAAGGGCAGCCTTGCCGCCGGCCAGGAAGAGCTCAACCAGGCCCGCCGGGTGTTGGCCTCGGCCGAGGGCGGCAAACGCGAGAGCGAGCTCATGGTCGGCGAGGCCTCCCAGGCGGTGGCCGCTCGCATGGAGGCCCTGGCCACGGCCGAGGAGTCGGTGGACCTGGCCAAGGCCGAGCTGGTCGACGCCATGAGCCGCCTGAGCCAGATCAAGAACCGCCTGGGCGACCTGGAGCGCCGCAGGGCCGACCTTAAGCGCCGCGCCTCCCAACAGGAAGAGCAGCGCGGCCAGCAGGCCACCCAGGAGGCCGAGGCCCGTCAGGCCCTGGAAGCCCGCCGGGGCGAGGCCGAGCGCTTGCGTGAGACCCTGGAAGAGGCAGCCGCCGACCTGGCCCGAGGCAAGGCCCGCTTCAAGGAGCTGACCACCGAGCTGGCCGCCCTGCGCCGGGCCGAGGACGAGGCCACCCGCCGCCGCTACGACCTGAGCGCGGCGGTGGACTCCATGGCGCTAAGCCTGGAATCCCACGACTGGGCCGGCGACGGAGTGCGCAAGGTTTTGGAGGCCGCCGCCCAAGGCGGTCCTCCGTCCGCGGTGCTGGGCGTGGTGGCCGAGAAGCTCAACGTGCAGCCGGGCCGCGAGGACCTGGTGGAGTCGGTCCTGGGGCCGGATCTCCAGGCGGTGGTCGTGGCCGACGGCGAGCAGGCCCTGGCCCTGGCCGCCTGGGCCGGAGAAAAAGGCCTGGGGCGCCTTCGGGTGGTGGCTCTGGCCGAGCTGGCCGGCGGCGGCTGGAGCGCTCCGCGCCAGGCCCAGCCCCTGGCCGGGCTGACCAAGCCCGAGCCCGGCTTCGAGCCTCTGTTGCACCTGTTGGCCGGAGCCGGCTGGTGCCCGGACCTGGAAAGCGCATGGCAGGCCGGCCGCTCCCTGGCCCCGGGCCAGGTGGTGGTGAGCCCGGGCGGAAAGCGCCTGGACCGCCCCGGCCTGGCCACGGTGGGCGGCGGAGTGAGCGATTCGGTGCTCACCCGGCGCAACGAACTGGCCGCCCGCCGCGAGGAGCTGGCCAAGGCCGAGCAGGAAGCCGAGGCCGCCACTCAGCGCCGCCGCAACGGGGAGGCCGAGCTGGCCGAGGCCGAGGTGGAGGTCAGCGTGCTGGCCGAGGAGCAACAGGCCCGCCAGGACGAGCTGGCCCGCCTGGAGCGCGACCTGGCCCGTAGCGAACAGGAAGCCGCCGGGGCGCGCCGCCGCCTGGAAGCCTTGCAGTTCGAGAGCGACGAGACCGTGGGTGAGCTGCGCCATCTGGAGGCCGAGGCCGACAACCTGTCGGCCCAAGCCGATGCGCTTAGCGGCCGCGATGCGGAGCTGGAAGAGGCCCTGGAAATGGCCCGCGAGGAGTTGCAGCTCTCCCGGGCTGAGCTGGAGGAGGCCCGCCACGCCGAGGGCGAGGTGAAGTTGGCCGCCCAGGCCAAGGCCAACCAGAGCGACCAGGCCCAGCGCGAGGCCAACCGCCTGCAACAGGAGCTGGACCGCTCCACCGCCCGCCTGCTGGCTCTGGGCCGCGAGTTGGAGCAGACCGCCGCCACCCTCACCGAGGTCACCACCCGCCGGGGCAAGGAGCAGGAAGGCCTGGGCGGGCTCTACGCCGAGCTGGATCGCCAGGAGGCGGGGCTCAAGCGGGCCCAGGACGTGCTGGGCCAGGCCCAGTCGCGCACCGGCCAGCTGGAGGGCGAACTCAAACGGGCCCGCGCCGAGCTGAAGCAGGCCGAGAACTCCAACCAGGAGCTGGCCTGGCGCCGCCGCGAGCTGGAGCTCAAGCGGGAGCAGGTGGCCGAGCAGACCATGGAGCGCTGCCGGGTGGAGCTGGCCGCGCGCTACCGCGAGTTTTTGCCCGAGGACAAGTTCGACCTGCCCGGGGGCAAGGAAAAGCTGGAGCGCCTGCGCAAGCGTCTCAACCGCCTGGGGCCGGTGAACCTGGAGGCCATCAGCGAGCACGCCGCCCTGGAGGAGCGCCACACCTTCCTCAGCGAGCAGCGGGCCGACCTGGAGGCCTCGCTGGAGGACCTGCGCTCGGCCATACGCAAGATCAACCGCACCACCCGGGGCCGCTTCCTGGAGACCCTGGAAGAGGTGAACAAGCGCCTGGACGGCGTGTTCCAGGTGCTCTTCGGCGGAGGCAGCGCCCAGCTCGTCTTGGAAGAGGGCCTGGACCCCTTGGAAGCGGGCCTGCACCTGATGGTGGAGCTGCCCGGCAAGAAGGTGAAAAACCTCGATTCCCTGTCCGGCGGCGAAAAGGCCATGAGCGCGGTGGCGGTCTTGTTCGCCCTGTTCCTCATCCGGCCGGCTCCCTTCTGCATCCTGGACGAGGTGGACGCGCCTTTGGACGAGGCCAATACCGGCCGTTTCCTGGACCTGCTGCAGCAGCTCTCGCGGCGCTCCCAGATCCTCATGATCACCCACAGCCGCTCCTCCATGGAGCTCATGGGCACCCTCTACGGCGTGACCATGGAGCAGAAGGGTGTGAGCAAGGTCCTCTCCGTGACCCTGGAGCAGGGCGAGTCCCTGGCCGCCTAGGCGGGTGGGGCCGAGGGGTATAAGCGGGGAGAGGCTGGGCCGTCAGGCCGGGCCACGCGGACATCAAGAGCAATGTAGGGGCGGGGTTTATCCCCGCCCTTTTTGGTTGGGCGCGATGGTGCCGGGTCATGGGAAGCTGAAGAGGTTGGGGATAGGGTGGGGGAGGCACAACCAAAGCCTTGTCATTGCGAGGAGCCGCCTGCAAGAGGCGGCGGAGCTTCTTGATGGGCCTCGGCATCCAATAGGTCAGCTGGGGATTTCTTGTCGCTCGGCCCAGGCCTCGCAACCCCTATAGCCAAGCTATCGGGGCCAACAGAGACACTTTTCCAACTACTCTCTTACCTGCTTCTTCGTCCTCTGTTATCCGCCCCAATTCCAGCACCGTCCTTGTCACCGCCTCTACCCTTGACGCCCGTGCCGGGTCTGACTAGAGTTGCGGCCAAGCCCTGGAAGCGCATCCGCCAACCTATCCCTCAAGGTTAGAGCAACATGGCCTTTTTCTGGCGCAAGAAAAACAAGCAGGAAGCAGAGACCGTCGAGGAGCAGGCTCAGGCCCCCGAGGCCCCGGAAGAGGTCGCTCCCGAAGGCGAGGCCGAAGCGGCCCAGGCCGCCGTGCCCGAGCCTGAATTGCTCGAGGCCGTGATGGTCGAAACGGCTGAGGAGCCCAAAGCCGAATCCGGCGAGCCGGTGGAGGAGCCCCCGGCAGCTTCCGAACCAGAACCAGAACCAGAGCCTGAGCTAGAGCCCGAAGCGGAACCCGAGCCCGAACCCGAGCCTGAGCCGGAGGAGCCCAAGCGCGGCCTGTGGGGCCGCCTGGGTGCGCGTCTCAAGAAAACCCGCGACAAGATCGGCGGGTC
The DNA here is from genome assembly GCA_020444545.1 of Desulfarculaceae bacterium. NCBI lineage: Bacteria > Pseudomonadati > Thermodesulfobacteriota > Desulfarculia > Desulfarculales > Desulfarculaceae > Desulfarculaceae bacterium. The sequence goes on from JAHLKT010000002.1 coordinate 621,402, forward strand.
CATCGACCGCATCACCCTGGGCAAGAAGATCGACGACGACCTCCTGGACGACCTGGAGGAGGTGCTGGTCACCGCCGACCTGGGGGTGCAGACCTCGCTCAAGCTCATCGAGCAGCTCCGGGGCCAGGTGGCCCGCAAGGAGCTAAAGGACGCCGAGGCCCTCAAGAAGGCCCTGGGCCAAGGCATCGCCGGGGTGCTCTCCGAGGTGGCCGAGGTGCCTTCGCGCGACAACAACCCCCACGTGATCATGGTGGTGGGGGTCAATGGCGTGGGCAAGACCACCACCATCGGCAAACTGGCCCATCGCTTCAAGCAGGAGGGCCGCTCGGTGCTCCTGGGCGCGGGCGACACCTTCCGCGCGGCGGCCAGCGAGCAGCTTACCCTGTGGGCCGAGCGGGTGGGCTGCGACATCGTGGGCGGCCAGGAAGGGGCCGATCCTTCAGCCGTGGCCTTCGACGCGGTGGAGGCGGCGCTCAGCCGTGGCCGCGACCTGGTGCTCATCGACACCGCCGGCCGGCTGCACACCAAGGTCAACCTCATGGAGGAGCTCAAAAAGATCCACCGCGTGCTGGGCAAGAAGCTCGACGGCGCGCCCCATGAGGTGCTTCTGGTGCTGGACGCCACCACCGGTCAGAACGCCCTTCAGCAGGCCAAGCTGTTCAACCAGACGGTGCCGCTGACCGGCCTGGCCCTCACCAAGCTCGACGGCACGGCCAAGGGCGGGGTGGTGGTGGCCATCTCCGGCGAGCTGGGCCTGCCCATATGCTTCGCGGGCCTGGGCGAGGGTATGGAAGACTTGAAGCCCTTCGACGCCAAGGAGTTCGCCGAGGCCATCTTCTAGGCCGGGCGATCGCGCACAAAAAGAAGGGGAGGGCCGCTAGGCCCTCCCTTATTTATTGCGGCGCGGGGGCCGCGTCAGATCTTGCAGGCCTTCATCTGCTCGCAGACGAAGTCGCACACGTCCACAATGCGTAGGATGCCCGTCACTTTGCCCTGACGGCGTACCAGCACCGAGAGCTTACGGCCCATGACCAGCAGGTGCACCGCGTGGGCCAGGGTGTCGTTTTCGTCGACAAAGTCGTCCTGATCCAGGGGGCGCATGGCCTCCTTGGCCGAGATGTTGGCCGAGCGGGAGCACATGAACTCCCAGGGGTCTTCCCACAGCTCTTCCTTGTCCACCATGGACTTCATGAAATCCGGGTTGAGCCCGAAGTGGGTCAGGCGCTCGAAATCGCCGATCTGGCGGTATTTGGGCTCCATGGCCCGGAGCAGGTCCCAGTGGCTGATCTTGCCCACCACGTCGCCGCCTTCCAAAACCAAAATGGCGCGGTGCTTGAACTTCCCGGCCCGGGGGGTCTTGTCCCAGGACGCCTCCAAGGCGCTCACCGCCTCTTGCATGGTGGCCTCGGGGCCCACGCAGGCGTACTCCTCCAGGGGGATCATCAAGTCTTTCAAGGTCTGGCTCTTCATGGCGACCCTCCTTGCCTTATCTCTGGGCAGCGGAGCCCCTCGCGGAGCCCCCCTGCTTTGCCTGTCGTACATACCTCATTGTGTCACCAGCGCTCCAAAGCGGACAAGCCGCCTACCCACCCACCGCCTTCATGGCCTCGGTGGCGGTGGGCAAAACGCTGTCCGGGAAGCCCACCACGTTGTAGATAACCAGGAATCCGATGACCCACACCACGGCCATGCACAGAAGCCACAGCACGAAGCCGTACTTGATGAAGTCGGTGGGGTGGATGGCCCGCTGGCCGGTGTCCGGGTACACCCCCAAGCCGTAGACGATGGCGTTGTTGGGGGTACCCACGATCAGGAAGTGGGCGAAGCTGGTGGCAAAGGCCACGGCCAGGCCCACGGCCCAAGGCTCGCCGGGCACCTGGGTCATGATGCCCATGGGGATGACGATGGGGCCCAACAGGGCGGTGGTGCCCGCGTCGGACATGAAGTTGGTCATCAGGCCGGACAGGCCGCTCATGCCCACCCACAGGCCGAAGCCCTTGGACATGCCCACCGCTTCCAGGGCGCCCAGGAAGGTCTGGGCCAGCCACATGGCCGCGCCGGTCTCCTTGAGCAACGCGCCCAGGGTCAGGGCGCCGCAGTACATGAACCAGGCGTCCCAGGAGATGCCCCCCAGGATCTTGCGCCAGTCGGTGGTGCGGAAGATGACCGGGATCAACAAGGCCAGAAGGGAAGGTCCGCCCAGGCCCAGGTCGTGGCCGCCGAAAATCCACAAGACCAGGATCAAGAGAAGCATGCCGAAGGTTACGTATTCGGCATAGTTCATCTTGCCCATGCGCTTGGTCTCGTCCTTGATGGCCTTGAGGCCCGGGGTCAGGTCGGTGGTTTTTATTTTGCGCTTGAACAGCACGACCATGTACAAGGCCACCAGGAAGCCCATGACGGGCACCAGGGGCAGGCCGTACTTCATCCAGGTGAAGAAGTCCATGGGCACGTTGTACTCGTCCCAGAACCCCATCATGATCACGTTGCGGCCGCCGGCCGCCGGGCTGCCCACGCCGCCCACGTTGAGCGCGAAGCACAAAGCGAAAAGCAGGAACTTGGCCAGGGCCGGGTCATGCTCGATGGGCCCGCCGGGCTTGGAGCGCGCGGCCACCGCGCCCAGATACACCGCCATCATCACCGGGGTCATGAAGGCGCACATGGCGTGGGCCGAAATGAACGAACCAACCACTGACATGGAGATGCACAAGACGAACACCGGCACCATAAAGCCCTTGGTCCAGCCCAACAGCCAGGCGGCCAGGCGCTTGTGCAAGCCCACGTCCACCACGGCCACACCCATGGCCAAAACGCCCAACAGGAACATGGGGGCGTCGCCGGCAAAGGTCTTACCCACCATGGAGGAGGGCATCAGTTCCAGGAAGTAGGCCAGAATGGGCATGAGCACGCCGGTGAGGCCGATGGGTATGGCCTCGGTGGCGAAGAAGATAACCGCCATGGGGATGATGCCCAGCACCAGCATGGTCTTGTGGGCCGCCTCGGCGGCGTTGGTGGCTATGTGCCAATCAATCATTTTTTGGGCGAAACCGCCCTTTTGCACCACCGAGAGTACGCTCTCCGGGGTGGGCAGGACAAAGCCCACCAGCAGGAAGATGGCCACGCCGATGCCCATCCAGAGCAGGCGCCCCTTGAGGCTGCCTTCGTCGCCGCCGCCGTGATCAATATCGTGAGACATGGTTTTCTGGTCCTCCCCTCCTGATCCGCTGAAAAGAAAGGGCGCGGGGAATTAGTGATTTCGGTTACAAGCCCTAAAACTCTAATACAAACACTGCTGGACTCAAAACAAAATGTTCGGGTCCGCAACGCACATTATCTGGGTGCTTTTTATCACAACACCAGACAAAACTTAAAGAAAAAAGTAACAAGATAAGACACCTTGGTGTTGCAATATTTAACAGTTGCGATCAACTGATTGATATTTCTAGGTTGGCACCACCACCGGTGGCCTAAGCAACAGTTCCACCGCCTCCCGGGCGGTGTCGGCCAGGTGGGGGTGGGTCTCCCGGAGGGAGATGATCTGGCGTAAATTGTCCGCCGTGCGGTAGATGAGCTGTGCCAAATCGCCCTCGGCCCCGCTGTAGAGCAAGACCACCTGCTCGAATTCCATAAGCTGGCACCAGGCATAAACCGCGGCCGCGGCAGAGTAGGGCAGAACCGGGGTGTTGAAGCCCCATTGCCGCAGGCGGTCCATCATGGGGTCCAGGGCCTGGCGCAGCCCGGACAGGGCCGAACGCAGGCGCGGAGGCAGGGGCGGGGCGGCCTCGGGCTCGCGGTCGTCCACGAACAGGGCGATGAGCCCGGCCAGGAGCACCGGGTCCTGCTGGGGCAGGGCGCCCTGGCGGATGGCCTCTGCGATGAGTATCGGCTGGTCCAGGCGAAGCTGGCTGGCCCACAGGCCGTCGCCGGTGAGCTTTCCCTGGGGGTCGGCAAAGCCTTCGGTCCTGAGAAACTCCAGATGCCGCACGAAGTCGTACCAAAAGGCGTGGCTCTCCTGGGCCACCTCGGCCATGAGCGCCTCGGCCTGGTGGAGGAGCTTGCCCAGCCCCCGCTTCTCGGTGCGGCAGTCCGCCTCGGCCGGGCAGGACAAACACAACAGGCCCGAAAGCTCCATCTCCACCTCGGACAGGCGCTCGGCCAGCTCGGCCGACTCCTGGGCGGCCAACTCTTCGATCTGGGGCGCGCCCAGGGGAGTGGGATGCTCCGGGGCCTGCTCCATCACCGCCCCGGCCAGGGCGCGGCCACCGCCCGCCTGAGGCAGGCTGAGCTCTTCCTGAAACACCCCGGCCACCTCTTCCAGGGGTATGAACTGCAAACGCGGCTTGCCCCGCGTCAGGCGGCGGTCCTGCTCCAGGCCCACGGCCAGCACTCCGCGCTCGCCGTTGTTGGTCTCGCGCCGAAGCACGGCCCAAGGAGCGCCGTACATGTCCATGAACACGCGGCCCCGGCTCAGCGCACCCCAGATGCCCGCGCCCTCGTTCTTTAGCTCTTTGCTCATGCGCTGACGCATGGCCTCTAGCTGCCGCCTCCGGCGGCGGCGCACCACCGCCTCCTCGGGGCCAGGGCAGTCAGTGTCGGACAGCTCGAGGGCCAGGGCCTTTAAGGCCCGCTGGGGCCCGGCCCCGGTGCGCGGCTTGCCGCCGGTGCGCTCCAGGCGCTGGAAGGTGGCCAGGGACATGCCCAGCATCTGCTTTACCTCGGCCGGGCGCTGCGAGAGAAGCAGGTTGAGCACCATGGAGAAGTTGATGGACAGCTGGCTCTCGATGGGCTCGGGCTCGGAGGTGAGCAGGGAAGCCACCAGGGGGATGTCGTTGAAGGGACCGGGCACCACGCAGGCAAAGCCGATCTCGTCCATGCCCCGGCGCCCGGCCCGGCCGGTCATCTGCAACAGGTCCGTGGCCTTGAGCTCCACGAACTCGCGGCCGTTGAAGCGGTCGCTCTGGGTGATGACCACGGTGCGGGCCGGGAAGTTGACCCCCGCGGCCACGGTGCTGGTGGAGAAGATGGCCCTCAGAAGGCCCTTCTGCATGAGCCGCTCCACCAGAAGCTTTTCCAGAGGCAGGTGCCCGGCGTGGTGGCTGGCCGCCTGCACCTTGCGGATCTGCTGAACCTGCTCCTGCCCGGCCAGGAAGGGATAGGCCTCCACCCAGGCGTCGATCTCCTGGTTGAGCTCCTGCTCCATCGCCGCGTCGGTGAGCAAACGGGCGGCGGCCACGTGGCCCAGGGCCGCGTCGCAGTCCGAGCGCGACTTGAGGAAAAAGATGGCGGGCAGCAGGTCCGCGTGGCCCAGGGCCGAGAGCACCCGCGAGAAGGGGGGCAAATGGGTGGCCTGCCATCCCCGGCGGCGCTGGCCCTCGTTCTCCACGTAGTACTTGACCTTGCCGAACAGGCCCCGCGAGCTCTTGAGCGGGGTCAGCTCGCCGTCGGGCATCAGGAAAATGGGGTACAGGGGCACGGGCCGCTGGTCGCTGAGCACCGTGGCGCAGGGCTCGTCGCGCACGAACTCCAGCCAGCGGGCGATCTGGGCCGCGTTGGCCACCGTGGCCGAGAGGAGCAGCAGGCGCACCCGCACGGGCAGGTAGATGATCACCTCTTCCCAGACCACGCCCCGGTCCGGGTCGCCCAGGAAGTGGGCCTCGTCCAGCACCACCAGGCCGGCGTCCAGGTCCATGCCCTTGTACATGGCGTCGTAGAGCTGGTTGCGCAGAATCTCGGTGGTGCCCACGATTAGCGGGGCGCCAAGGTTCTCCTTGCGGTCGCCGGTGAGAATGCCCACGTTCTCGCGCCCGAAGATCTGACCGAACTCGGCCAGCTTGGCGTTGGACAGGGCCTTGAGGGGGCTGGCGTACCAGGCCCGCTGCCCGGCGGCCAGGGCCCGGGCGATGGCCTGTTCCGCGATCCAGGTTTTGCCGCTGCCCGTGGGCGCGCTCACCACCACGTCCTGCTTGGCCAGGGTGTCCACCGCCTCCTGCTGGAAGGGGTCGGGCACAAAGGGCGCGTCCTCGGGCACCCCTACGCTGGCCAGGACTGGCTTGAGCTTGGGGTTGATGGAGGGCGAGAAGGGGGTGCGATCGGGCGGCGGGGTGCGCCGGGAACGGCTGCCCGACGGCTTGCCGGGCTTGCCGGAGCGGCCCGCGGCGCCGGACTTGCGCGGCTTGCGGGGTGGACGCCGCTTGCTCATTGGCCGCCCCCGCGTTTCATGCCGGGTCCTCGTAGCCGGTGATGGCGTCCAACTCTTCCTTGATGCGGTTCATCTCATCCTCCAGTTCCTGCCGGGCCTGCTCCAGGGCCGCGCCCTTGATGTCCGGAGGATAGTAAAACTCCTTGCCCGCTGTGAGCACAATCTTGGCGAAAGGCTTGGGGATCATGGTGCGGTCCCAGGTCTTGCGCAAGACCCACACCCGTTTGGAGGACCACATGAGGGGCACCAGAGGCAAGCCGGTGCGCGCGGCCAGGGCGATCATGCCCTTCTTGGCGTGGTAGCGCGGACCCCGGGGGCCGTCGGCCACGGTGGCCGCGTAGCCCTCCGGGTGCTCGCGCAGATATTCGGCCATCTCCTTTAGCGCGGTCAGGCCGCCCCGGGAGGAGGAGCCCCGCACCGGCACCCCGCCCATGATCTCCAGGTAGCGGGCCAGGTACTCGCCGTCGCGGGAACGGCTGATCATGATGGCCGGGTGCAGGGGGCCGAAATAGTACAGGGCGTAGATGGCTCCCCGGTGCCAGGTGACTCCGATGCCCGGGCGGCCGGCGTCGAAGAACTTCTCCACCAGGTCGGGACGCAATATCTCGTTGCGGCAGGTGCGGAAAATGGCGCGCAATAGGCGGGCGGCGAGCTGGGTGACCAGCCAGAACTTCAGGCGTTCCCCGAATTTTCGTTGCGGCCCTGTTGCCAAGCCATCGCCTCCCCGAATAAACACCGGCCCGCCGCGGCGAGCCCATCCTATGCTTACCATGCCTAGGCGCCCGGGGCCAAGGGCCGCGAACAAATGCCTGCCCATTATGGGCCTTTTTTGCTACAAAAAGATTCAAGGCATGACGCCGCCAACCAGGAAAGGCTAGGCATGGAAATGACAGTGGAGCTGGGGCCGGGCGCGGAGGTGCGCGCCCGCTGGGACGACTTCGAGGTGCTCACCGACCAGCCGCCCGCCTTTGGCGGCCAGAACAAGGCCCCCGCGCCTTTTGAGCTGTTTTTGGCCTCCCTGGCCACCTGCGCGGGGTTCTACGTGTCCAGCTTTTGCCAGGCCCGCCACATCTCCATCGAGGGCCTGACCCTGGTGCAGCGCGCCGTGCCCGACCCCGACGGCCAAGGCAAGGACGCCATCGAGCTGGAGATAAACCTGCCGCCCGATTTTCCGCCGCGTTATGAAAAGGCGGTGGTGCGGGTGGCCAATCAGTGCACCGTGAAAAAGGCGCTCCTGAACCCGCCCGAGATCAGGCTGAGCGCCAAGAAAGTTTAAGGGGAAATTACACAGTCTGGCGAAGCCGCCCTAACCCCACCAACCCAGGCCCCAGGCGCAGAGAACCGCCGCCGCCGTGGCCAGCACGAAGGCCACCTGGATGAGCGATAGGCAGTGGTAGCCGTCGCCCTTGGTCACCGGCCCGCCCTTGGGGTTGATCCAGGGCTTGTCCACCAAACGGCCGCCGTAATAGTTGGGCCCGCCCAGGATGACCCCCAGGGCCCCGGCCGCGGCCGCTTCGGGCCAGGCCGAGTTGGGGCTCTTGTGGGCCTTGTGATCGGCCAGGGTAACCCGCCAGGCGTCCTTGGCGCTGAGCCCCAGCAGAGGGCAGACCGCCACCAGGATCAGGGCGCTGATCCGGGCCGGAATCCAGCCCGCGATGTCGTCCATGCGCGCGGCGGCCCAGCCCAGGTCGCGGTAGGTGTCGCTCTTGTAGCCCACCATGGAGTCCAGGGTGTTGATCGCCTTGTAGGCCACCGCCGCGGCCGGCCCGCCGATGGCCAGGTAGAACAGGGGAGCCACCACCCCGTCGTTGAAGCCCTCGGCCACCGTCTCCACCACCGCGCGGCGCACCCCCTCCTCGTCCAGGCGGCTGGTGTCGCGGCCCACGATCATGGCCAGTTGGCCCTGGGCGTAGACCAAATCCCCGGCCCGCAGGGTGTCCAGCACCACCCGGGCCTCGCGCCAGAGCTGACCCGCGGCCAGGCACTGCCAGGCCAGGAGAAGGGCGGCCAGCCAATACAGCGGCGCGGCGATCCAGGCGCAGAGAACCAGAAGAGCCAGGGCTCCCAAGGTGAAGCCGCCGGCCACGGCCAAGACCAGGATGGCCCCGGCCACCTTGAGGTCCGTGGGCGAGAAGCACCAGGCGCGTAAACGGCACTCCAGCCAGTCCACGGCCCGTCCCATGTAGCGCACCAGATGGGGCCAGGTGGGCGGGTCGCCGATAACGGCGTCGATCAGGGCGGCCAGGGCGATGATCCAAGCTCCGGTCATGGTTTCCTCTCGTGGACAGGGGCAGGAGCAATAAAGTCTAAAATTCTAGTTCAGGCTCGGCCTCGGCGCAAGCGGGAGGCGCGGGGATCGTGTTGCGCGGCCGGGCTTTCTGATAACATGGAGCCGTAACCCGCAACTCGTCAAGGAGCCGCCTTGCTAGCCTTTCACCGCTGGTTGAGCAGCCTGGGAGTGGGCCTGTTGCCCGGAGCCCAGGGCACCTACGCTTCGCTGCTGGTGGCGGGCCTGGCGGCCCTGTGGCTGGGCCTGGGCGGCGCGCCGCTCATTGGCTGGCCCTATGCCGCGCTCTGCCTGGCGGTGACCCTGGTTGCCCTGTGGTCCAGCCACGCGGCCTTGCGGCGTCACGTATTCGGAGCCTCGCCCGACCCGGGCCAGATCACCATCGACGAGGCAGCCGGGATGCTCCTGGCAATGTGGGGTGTGCCCTGTCTGGGCTGGCAGATCATCGCCGCCCTGGTGCTTTTCCGCATTTTTGACATCGTGAAGCCCCTGGGAGTGGGGGCGCTGCAACGCCTCCCAGGCGCCTGGGGGGTGGTGGCCGACGACCTGCTGGCCGGGCTATACGCCCTGGCGGTGTGGCGGCTGTTGGCCTGGGTGCCCACCGTCCTTTAAGCGACGGTTTCGCCAGGCAACGGCATACTGTGTTGGCGTCCGCGCTCCAGCCTCGACGTAGGTTTCCCTACGCCTCCGGCTGTCGCTTGCCGCCGCCTTGTCTGCCGCTCCCTGGCTGTGCCGGGGTTCCCAGACAAGCCGTTTGACCGCCGGATAGAAAGCTAACCCTAGCTCCCTTTTTTCACCAACTCTTTGGCTAGAACCAACTGAACCTTCTTATGAAGGCGCGGCTTCCAGCGCTCCAGGGCGGCGATGGTGTTGGCCTGGGGGTGTCCGATGGCAATGGCCGCTCCGCGCTTTTGGGCCAGCTTGATCAGCCTCTGGAACTGGGCGTCAATGTCCGTTGGGTTGCTGGAATGGTCCAGGAACACGTCGCGCCGGGCAGTAACCAGGCCCAGGCGCTGGGCAGTGGCCAGGCCCTGGGAGTCGGCGGCGGTGAAGCTGTCCACGTAGAACAGGCCCCGCTTTTTCAGCTCGATCAACACCGGCTCCATGCGCGCGGCGCTGCGGCTGTAGAGCGAACCCATGTGGTTGTTCACCCCCTGGGCCTGGGGCACCCGGGCCAGGTCCATGGAGAGCACGGCCAGCACCTCGGGGCGGGACATATTGGTCATAAGCAGGCCTGTCCCCTTGGGCATGGCGGCGTAGTTCACCGGCTCCATGGGCAAATGCAGCATCACCCCCAGCCCGGCCTGGCGGGCGCGGCGAGCTACCGCCTGGGCCTGGGGCGCATGGGGCAACACCGACACGGTGAGGGGAATCCTGAGGGCCAGCAGGCGATTCAAAGGCTGGGTGCCGTGGCCCATGTCGTCGATGATAAGGGCCACGCGGGGCAGGGCGGGCCGCTGAGGCTCGGCTGGGGCCGGGGCCGGCTGCTTCGCGGGAGCCGGCTTGGCCTTGGCTTTGGGCTTGGGGGTTGGCTTGGCCTTGGCGACGTGCTTGACCACGGCTTTGGCCCGGGGCCGGGTGGGAGTGCCGCCGCCCCACCACAAGCCGATGGCAAAGGCCAAAGCAACGGCCGCCGCGCCCAGGCCCCAGTAAAGGCGGCGCTTGGCGCGGCGGCGGTCGGCCTTGGTGGGCCGTTTACTCACTGGTTGACGGCTTTGGGCAGCTCCTTGAGTTGGGCCGGGGGCTCCCTGCGGCTAAAGACCTGCCAAGCCTTCAGGAGGTCCAGGGCCCGGGTCATCTGGTTGTCCTTGTCCAGGCGATCCTTGGGATAGTAGAGCTTGTCCATGGCCTTGTCCTTGTCCTTGGCGTCCTTGGCCGCGCCGTTGTCCTCGGCCTCGGGCTTGGCCGCGTTTTCCTTGTCAGACTCGGCCTGGGCGGGGGTATCCTCCGGCGCCATGGCACCTTGCAGGTCCGCCTCCTTGATGCCCTGGTTCTTCTCCGCCTTCTTGGTGGGTGCGGGCGGCTTGAAGGGCACCTCCAGGTCCGGGATGATGCCCTTGGCCTGGATGGAGCGGCCGTTGGGGGTGTAGTAGCGGGCCGTGGTCAGCTTGAGGGCGCCTTTGTCGCCAAGGGGCAGGATGGTTTGCACCGAGCCCTTGCCAAAGGTCGGGGTGCCCAGGATCATGGCGCGGTGATGGTCCTGCAAGGCGCCGGCCACGATCTCGCTGGCCGAGGCCGAGCCCTGGTTCACCAGCACTATGATGGGGTAGTTGCCCGCGGTCATGTGCGGCGTGGCCTTGAAAACCATGTCCTGGCCCGGCGTGCGGCCACGGGTGGAGACGATGACGCCTTGGTCCAGGAACTGGTCGGACACGTTCACCGCCTCGCCCAAGAGGCCGCCGGGGTTGGTTCTGAGGTCGATGATCAGGCCCTTCAGGGGCACTTTCTGCTCTTGCAGCTTGTTCAGGGCGGCGATGAGGTCGTTGGTGGTGTTCTCCTGGAAGCTGGCCAAACGGATCAGGCCGTAGCCGTTCTCCAGGAGGTAGAAGCGCACGCTCTTGATGGGGATCACGTCGCGTACGATGGAGATGTCCTTGAGCTTGCTCAGGCCCTCGCGCAGGATGGTCAGGGTCACCTTGGAGCCCTTGGGGCCCCGGATCACCTTAACCGCGTCCATGAGGTTCATGCCCTTGGTGAGCTTGCCGTCGATCTTTATGATGCGGTCGCCGGCCTCCACGCCGGCCTTGAAGGCCGGGGTCCCCTCGATGGGCGAGACCACGGTGAGGGTGCCGTCCTTCATGGAGATGACGATGCCCACCCCCGAGAAGCTGCCCTTGGTCTCCACTTGCAGCTCCTTGTACTCCTCGGGAGTCAGGTAGGCGCTGTGCGGGTCCAGGCTGCTGACCATGCCCTTGATAGCCTCGGTGAGAAGCTCGTCGGGAGTCTTTTTCTCCACGTACTTCTTCTGGATCAGCTCCATCACCTCGATGAGCAGGCCGGTGCGGCGATAGTCGTTGTCATCGGCCGCCTGGGCAGGGGACTGGCGCAGTTGGGGCAGCATGAAGGCGGTGACGGCCACCACCATGATCAGGAAGATTCCGAAACGCAACCAACGGCCGGGCATGAAGGCCTCCCCGTACAAGTTGAAAATTAAAGAACAACCTTATCCCGCGCCCCCCAGACGGTCAAGAGCCCAGCCGGAGCCAGGCCCTGGGGTCCACGGCCTTGGCTTCCAGGCGCACTTCCAAGTATAAACGCCCGCCCGGGGCCACGGTACCCACTACCTCGCCGGGCGCCACCACCTGGCCCTTGGCCACCGCCAATGAGCCCAGGTGTCCCAGCACGGTGTGCACCTTTTCGCCGTGGTCCAGCACCACCACCCGGCCCATCCGGCCCAGCTCGCCGGCATAGGCCACCCGCCCGCCCCAGGGGGCCCGCACCGGAGCTCCGTCCCTGGCTTGCAGGGTTATGCCCGGCCGGGAGGCTCCTCCGGGCGCCCGGAGCACCCGCCCCGGCACCGGCGGGCTCAGATGGCCCTGGGCCGCGCGCACCCCTGGCAGGGGGCGTGCCTCCTCCGCGCCCTGGGGCAACAGGGCAAAGGCGCGGGCCAGGCGCGCCTCGGCCTCCTTGATGGCCGCGATGCGCTCGATAATGGCCAGGCGGCGTTCTTGCATGTGTTCCAGCAGATTGCTGCGCTGGGTGTGCAACAGGCTCAGGCGCGAGCGGGCCGCTTCGACCTGGGAGCGAAGCTCGGCCAGCTGGTTCTGCTTGAGGGCCAGGCTGCCCTGCACGTGGGTCAGGCGGCGGCGGGCGGCCTGCAAATCGTTCAGGCGCTGGTGCTGCCCGGCAAGGAGCCAGGTTATGGCCCGGGAGCGCGCCGCCACCCGGCGGTAGTCTTGTTCCGAGGCCATGAGCCCCTGGTCGCTCTCCACGCCCAGCAGGTACAGGGCGCGGACCTGCTGGAGGTAGAGCCGCTCCTGACGCTTCAGGGTGGCGCGCAGGTTGGCTTCCTCGGCCAGGACGCCGGGCAGGCGCTGCTCCAGCTCCAGCTGCACCCGTTCCAACTCGGCCGCCTCGGCCTGTTCCTTGGCGTAGCTCTCTTCCAGGTTCTTCAGCTCGCCTCCCAGGCGGGCCATGGTCTTGGCCGCCGCCTCCCATTGGTCCAACAGGGAGATTAGGCGGTTCTTCAGCTCCAAACGGGCCTGTTGGGGAGTCTGGGCCAGGGACAGACAGGGGAGCAGGCAAAGGACTGCGAGCAACGCGGCCGCCGGCCAGAAGCGGGGCAAGCTCACACCATCTCCCGGGGGCGCAGGCTGCGGCCCACCCCCAGGAAACCGCCCAGCACCCCGGCCAGCACGGCCAGCCCGGCCAGGGCCAGAGGCAAAAAGGGCGGGAAAGCCAAGAGCTCAACCAGGCGCAGGCCTAGGGGCAGGGCGGCTGGAGCGGCCAGCAGATTAAACAAACCCCACAGGAGCAGGCTGGCCAGGATGGCGGCCATAAGGCCTTGCAGCACCGCCTCCACCAGATAGGGCAGGCGCATGTAGGAAGGGCTGGCCCCCACCAGTGCCATGAGCTCCAGCTCGCGCCGCCGCACATGCACCGCCAGGCGCACCGTGTTGCTGGCCACCAGCACCACGCCCAGGAAAAGCAGGATGCCCAGGGCCACGGCCAGGTCGCCGCCCGCGGCCAGGGCGCGCTCCAGGCGCTTGAGCCAGGGGCGTCCGCTGACCACCTCGGACACTCCGACCTGTTCCTTGATGTGCGCGCTAAGCTCGGGTCTGGCCGTCACGCCGGGCATGAGCACCAGCTCCACCCCGTCGGGCAGGGGGTTCACCTCCAGATCGTCCAAGAGCGAGGCCTGGGGCCCCAGCTGGCGCTTGAAGCGCACCAGGGCCTCTTCCTTGCCCACGTAGCGGGTGGAAGCCACGCCGGGCAGCTTGCTCATCTCCAAGGCCAGCTCGCGGCCCCGCTCGGCCCCGGCCGTGGGCGAGAGCACCACCAGAAGGGTAGGCCCGGTGAGCAAGCGGGAGGCGGCGGTGTCCAGGTTAAGGCAAAGCGTCAGATAGGCCCCCATGATGGCCAGGGCCACGGTGAGGGTGCTAACCGCCACGGCCTGGAGCCACATGTCCTCGCCCATCTGCCGCCAGGCGCGGCTCAGGGGCCTCCGGCCCACCCGGCTCAACAGACCTCCTCCAAACATCCCCTCTCCAGGTGCACCAGACGGGCGCCGCGCACCAGGGAGAGCAGGGTGGGGTCGTGGGTGGCCACCAATACCGTGGCCCCGCCCACGTAGTCGCCCACCAACAGGCGCATCATGGCCAGGGCGTTGTCCGGGTCCAGGTTGCCGGTGGGCTCGTCGGCCAAGATGAGATCCGGCCCCGGGGCCAGGGCGCGGGCCAGGGCCACCCGCTGCTGCTCCCCGCCGCTCAGGGTGTCGGCCGGGGCCTCGGCCATGTCCCGAAGCTTCACCTGCTCCAGCACCTCGCTGACCCGTTTCTCCATGGCCCGGCGTCCCACCCCGGCCACTTCCAAAGAAAGGGCCACGTTTTCGAACACAGTGCGCCCGGGCAGGAGGCGGAAGTCCTGAAACACCAGACCCAGGCGGCGGCGCAAAAGGGGCAGCTTGCCCGGGGCCAGGCGGCCCAGGTCCGAGCCGCCCACCACCACCCGGCCTTGGCTGGGCAATTCCGCGCCGTAGAGCAGGCGTAATAGGGTGGTCTTGCCCGCGCCGGAGGGGCCGGTGAGATACACGAACTGTCCCGGGGGCACGCGGAGGGAGATCCGCTTGAGGGCGGGTTCCTCCCGGTGGGGATAGAGCTTGGTCACCGACTCCAGGCGGATCATGGCCACATGCCGGTGTTGGGTTTGGGAGCCTTGTAGCCCACCCGGGCCAGGCCCCGGCCCATGGCCCGCTTGAGGCGGGCCTCGGCGATGTTGAAGGTGGCCAGGGCGTTGTAGTAGTTGTTGCGCGCCTGGGCCAGGAGAAGCTGGGCGTCCAAAAGCTCGGTGTTGGTGGTTAGCTGCTCCTTGTAGCGCTCGAAGGTGACCCGGTAGTTCTCCTCGGCCTGTTTCACCCCGGTGGTGGAGGTGCGGATGTTGATCTGGGCCTCGCGCAGGAACAGGGTGGCCTCCTTGACCTGCAAGTCCACCTCGTCCTCGAGCTGCTGCTTGGCCGCCTCCAGGCGGCGCTTGTCGGCCCGCTGCTGGCTGGTCTGGTGGGCGGTGCGGCCCCACTCCCAGAAGGCCCAGTCCAGCTGGGTGGTCACGGTCCAGTTGGTGGCGTCGTTGTACTCGCTGTCGCCCAGGGTGGCGTTGTTGCTGGTGAAGTCGTAGGAGGCCCGGAGGTTCACCTCGGGGTAGAAGCCGCTCTGGGCCCTTTTGATGCTCTGGTCGGCCTGCTTGAGTTGCAGGTCCACGGCCTTGATCTCCGGCCGCTCAACCCGGGCCACGTTGCGGAACTTGGTGTAGTCCAACTCCACGGGATAGGACTTTAGGATGTCTTTAACCCGCAGGGGCCGCTCCACGGCCAGGCCCAGCAGGCGGTTCAGCCGGGCCCGGCTCAGGGCGCGGTCGTTCTTGGCGCTCACCAGGCGCTGCCGGGCGTCGGACAGGCGCACCTCGGTCTTGAGCACGTCGTTGATGGGGATGATGCCCACCTCGTAGAAGTCGCGGCTCACCTTGAGCTGGGCCTCCAACTGGCTCACCGCCTCTTGGGAGACCTGCACGCCCTTGATGTAGCGCAGATACAGGAAGTACTGCTCCTTCACCTTGAGGGCCACGTCGAGGTAGGCCAAAAACAGGTTCACCTCGGCCAGGTTGACCCCCAGCTTGGTGAGTTCGTATTGGCTGGAGATGCGGAAGCCGGTGAACAGGGGCTGCTTGAGTCCGGTGGACCACTGGTAGATGTTGTCCTCGTTGACCACCGCGTTTATGGCCCCGGTGCGGAACTGGGGCGGGTTCTGGGTTTTTTGCCAGCCATAGCTGGTGGAGAGCGAGGGCAGATAGTAGGTGAAGGCCTCTTTTTGCTGGCTGGCCGCCTTTTCCAGCTCGGCCAGTACCTGCTTGATGTTGGGAGAGTAGTCCAGGGCCATGGTCAGGGCCTGGCTCAGGGAGATTTCCCGGCCCGTGGAGGGCGCCTTGTCATCCAAGGCCATGGCGGGGGAGGCGGCCAGGGCCAACATGATCAATCCGAGGCCCAGGGCAGCCCAGCCTTGGCCCAAGCCCATGATGCGCGTTCGCCTCACCCTTGCCCTCCTTGCGCCGAAAATACAAGCCGTTGGCGGGCCCGCGCCCGCTAAATATTGAATATGGCAGGCCTGCCCCGGGTGTCAACCATTGTGTAACCGCGAGGCTGGCCTCAGGCCCGTCCCTGCCCGGTGATGCGGTCCAGGGCGGCCTTGAACATCCCCAGGGTCCAGGCCCAGGGGCGCAGCAGGCACCAGAGCAAGGCCCGCTGCATCAGCTCCGGCTCCCGTTGGGAGAGCTGCTTCAAAAACCCCCGGTTGAGAGGATAGAGCAGCAGCAGGCAAATCAGGGGCAGGGTGATCGCCCGCTCCGGGGCAACGCGGGCCAAAGCTATGGCCAGGCCCACGGCCAAAAGCACCAATACGCTCTGCCAGAAGCGTCCCGCGCCCCGGCTACCGCTCAGGCCCAGGCGGCGGCGGTGCAGGATGTTGCGGAAGCGGTTGCGCCCCAAATGGTAGGCCAGGCCCAGGGCCGCGCCCAGGGTGGCGGGCAAGGGGCGCTTGATGGCCAGCTCCGGGTCCAGGGCCAGCTCCAGATCAGCCGCGTTCAGGCGGTAGGCCAGCTCGTAGTTCTCCAGGCCCTCGCCCTCGTCGGCCGGGTCGAAGCCCCCGGCCCGCAAGAATTCTTGGCGGCGATAGGCCGCGGAGACCGCGTCGGGCAGGGTCTCGCCGCGCTCCAGCTCCAGCTCCAGGGCCACCAGCCGCGCCCAGGCGGCCGAGGGGTCGCTGGGCAGACACCGGCCGCCCACGCCCACCAGGTCCGCGTCAGCCAAATCCGCCCCCAGCCTCGCCAAGAGGTCCGGGGGCAGGCGGCAGTCGGTCTGGCTGAAAAAGAGCACTTCGCCGTGGGCCTGCTCGGCTGCCTGGTTGCGCGCCGCCCCGGCCGGGCAGGGAGGCAGGGGCATAATGGTGATCGGCCCGCCCAGCTCGGCCACGCGGGCCCGCAGGGCCTCTTGGCGGGCCTGCTCCGCCCCGGGCAAGACCACCAGGGCCTCCCACTGCCCCGGCGGCAGGGCGGACAAGGAGGCCAGGCCCGAGTCGTCGCCGCCAGGGGCGGGGTCGGCCAGCAGGATCAGGCTGTAGGGCAGGGCGGATCGGTTCATTATGGCATGGCCCCCTGGGAAGGTTGCATGGCCGCGATTGTAGCAAGCCGGGGGGGATGCCTCAAGCCGCATCATGGGCTTGCGGAAAGGGCCGGGGAGCGTTAAGTATGGAATAACCTTTTTTTACCTGCCCGGGCGAGGCTCCTGGTCAAGGAGGCTGATGTGCTTTTAAGCGTGGTGATGCCGGTTTTCAACGAGGAAAAGTTCCTGCGCGAGATCATCCGCCAGGTGCAGGCGGTGGACCTGGGCGATCTGGAGCGCGAGCTGGTGCTCGTGGACGATTGCTCGGTGGACGCCTCTTGGCAGATCGCCCAGGAGCTGGAGGGCGCCGTTTCGGTGGACGAGTCCCTCAAGCCCTTCGACCGCCCCATCCGGATATTTCGCCACGCGGTGAACCAGGGCAAGGGCGCGGCCCTGCGCACCGGGTTCAGCAAGGCGTCCGGCGAACTGATCATCATTCAGGACGCGGACCTGGAATACGACCCCGAGGACTACCTCAAGCTCCTGGCTCCGGTACTCAAGGGCAAAGCCGATGTGGTATACGGCTCGCGTTTCACCGGCGAGCGGCGCAACATGTTCTTCCACCACTGGATCGGCAACCGCTTTTTGACCCTGGTCACCAACGTGTTGTTCAACACCACCCTGAGCGACATGGAGACCTGCTACAAGCTGTTCAAGCGCGAGGCCCTGGAGGGCATCGTGATCAAGAGCGACCGCTTCAACTTCGAGCCCGAGATCACGGCCAAGATACTCAAAAAGGGCATCCGCATCTACGAGGTGCCCATCTCCTACAGCGGCCGCGAGTTCGAGGAGGGCAAGAAGATCACCTGGCGCGACGGCTTCGTGGCCCTCTGGTGCCTGGTCAAGTTCCGCTTCACCGACTAGGCCGCCCCAGCTCATGTGGAAACAGTATTTATTCGGCCTCCTGGTCAGCCTGGCGGCGGTGTACTTCTTTTTCAAAGCCGCGCCGCCGGACCAGATGCTGGCCTCCCTGGATCAGCTCAATCTCTGGTGGGTCATACCCGCCACCCTGGTCTACATCGGTTCCTATGCCTTTAGGGCCGTGCGCTGGCACTACCTCATGCGGCCCGTGGCCGGGGTGCGCTTTCGGCCCCTGTTCGCGGCCCTGATGATCGGTTTTTTGGGCAACAACATCCTGCCCGCCCACTTGGGCGAGGTGGTGCGGGCCGTGGTCCTGGGCCAGACCGAGCGGGTGTCCAAGTCGGCCACCATGGCCACCGTGGTCCTGGAGCGTGTCTACGACGGCCTGACCGTGCTGTTCCTGTTGCTGGTGGTGCTGTTGTTCGTGGACCTGCCCACGGGCCAGGTGGAGGGCAGCCTCATCACCACCGCCAACCTGCGCGCCGCGGGCTGGCTGGGCCTGGCCCTGTTCGCCGGGCTGCTGCTGGTGTTGCAGGCCTTCCGCTGGCAGCGGGCCGCTTCGCTCCGGCTCATGGCCTGGCTGCTCAAGCCCGTCCCGGAGCGTTTCAGCAAAAAGATCGTCAGCGCTACGGACTCCTTCGCCGACGGCCTGGCCGTGGCCAAGGTCAGCGACCTGGTCTGGATCGGGTTTTACTCCTTGTGCACCTGGATGACCCTGGCGCTGTGGGCCTGGCTGTTCATGCTGGCCTTTGGCATCAGCCTGGGCTTCATGGCAGGAGTGCTCATGGAGGTGGTGCTGGCCCTGGCCCTGTTGATCCCCGCCGCGCCGGCCTTCGTGGGCACCTTCCATCTGGCCGCCGCGGCCACCCTGGCCTTCATGGGGGCCAACCCCGGGGTGGCCGGCTCCTACGCCATGGTGATCTGGCTAAACCATTTCGTGTCCACCACTCTGCTGGGCATCTATTATCTGTGGAGGTTGGGCCTGGGCTGGGGCGCTCTCACCGGCAAGGTGAAAAGCTCGCATTAAAGACCATTTAAGCGAAATTGCGCCTAAATAACTTTAAGTAAAATTCCGGAGGTCAGGGCCATGCAACAAGGCGAGGAGTTCAACTTCAGGGCCGGCGACCTGACCCTGGCCGGACGCCTGCACCGCCCCAAGGGCGCGCCCCGCTCCATGGCCATAATCTCCCACGGCCTAGAGTCCTCCATGGCCTCGGCCAAGCTGACCCGCCTGGCCCAGGCGCTGGCCGAGGCCGGGCACCTGGCCTACCGCTTCGACCACTCCGGCTGCGGCATATCCCCCGGCGACCTGAGCCGCACCTCGCTAACCGTGCGGCGCGACGAGCTACTGGCCGCCGTGGACGCGCTCAAGGCCGCCGAGCCCGGCCTGCCCCTGGTGTACATGGGCTCGTCCTTTGGCGGCACCACCGCCCTGCTGGCCGGGGACATCGAGCCGCCCGCCTGCTCTTTGCACTGGTCCACGCCCTGGGACTTCGAGCCCCTGTTCAACACCATCGCCAACCCGCCCGAACGGCCGCCTTTCCGCGACTTGGTGCGCGACGTGCCCCGGCACGACCTCGAGGCCGTCCTGGCTCGCACGGAGCGCGCCTTTTTGGTGCACGGCGAATTGGATGAGGTGGTGCCCGTGGGTCAGTCGCGCTGGGCTTTGGGCATTCTGCGCGAGCCCAAGGAACTGCTGGTGCTGCCGGCCGCGGACCACCGCCTCAGCGAGCTGGCGGACCAGGACCAGGCCATGGCCGCCTCCCTGGCCTGGGTAGACCGCTGTCTGGGCTAGAGACTAGTCCCTTACTTCGCAGTCGCTGCGCTTGAAACCATTGCAGGTGCAGGTGATTTTCTTGTCCGCGGGCGGGCAATCCCAGTTGTAATCCATGGGGCCGCCCTTGGAGGGCCGCACCAGCAGGGTGTACTCCACCTCCGGCTGGTCGTTGACCGCGTAGAGGCACATCATGCGTCCCGGGCCCTTCAGGAAGCCCTCGTAAGAAGCTCCGGTGAACATGTCGATGCTGGCGTTGGCAGTGGGGGGCTTGTAGTCCCGGCGCTGCTTCCAGCCGCCCGGCGCGCTCCACCATCCCTGGACTTTTTCCAGCTTTTCCGCCGGCGGGCAGGTGAGTATCCCTGACTGAATCGCCCCGGCGGCGGACGCCAGGGTCAGGACCAGGAGCAGGGCGAGGAGAACGCGGGGGATGGTCATGGTCTCTCCCGGAAGCAATGGAGGTGATTCGAGTCGTCAAGTCTTGCTTTTAGGGGCGGACGGGTCAAGGATTGAATGCGGCTCAATCCAGAAAAACCCGGTTGCGGCCAGCTTCCTTGGCTTGGTAGAGCTGCTGGTCGGCCCGCTCCACCAGCGATTCCAGGCTGTCACCCGGACGTACCGAGGCTGCTCCCGCCGAGATAGTCACGCACACATCGCCCTGCGCGCATTCGGTGCGGGTTTGCTCCACCATGGCCCGGTAGCGCTCGCCCACCTTGAAAAGGTTGTGCCGGTCTATGTTGGGCAGCAGGGCCAAAAATTCCTCGCCGCCCCAACGCCCCACCAAGTCGTAAGGCCGCGAGACTTCGTCCAAGGTGCGCGACACGGTGCGCAGCACCTCGTCGCCTACGTTGTGACCATGGGTGTCGTTGACCAGCTTGAAGTGGTCCAGGTCCATCATGAGTATCCCGAAGGACAATTCGGCACGCTGGAACTCGGACAGGCGTGACAGGAGCATCTGTTCCATATAGCGCCGGTTGGGCAACTGGGTGAGGCCGTCCAACAGGGCCATCTTTTCCAGCTCGCTCATGCGCAGGCGTTCCTCGCGGCGCATGGAGTTGTCGGCAAATACCTCCACCGCGCCGACCACGCGGCCCTCGTCATCCAACAAGGGGGTGACCCGCACCACCACCGGAACCCGGTGCCCCTCCTTGTGGTGCAAATACACTTCGGCCTCGCGGAACTGGCCATCCTCCAGGGTTTGGGCCACCGGACAGGCGCCGTGGCAAAGGTTGCTGCCCTCGTCGTCCACATGAGTCAGGATGTTGTCGGCGCAGCTATAGCCCAGCACCTCTTCGGCGCTGAAACCGGCTATTTTTTCGGCGCCCTGGTTCCAGAAAACTATGTTGCGATCCCGATCCAGGACGTATAGGCCCTCGTGTAAAGAGTTGAGAATGTCAACCGTAGGGAGATTGCTGGCAGGTGGCATGATGGCCTCTCGCATGAGGCGGCCTCACCGGAGGAGGCAGCCCCGGCTGGAAGGTTCACTCATTGGGCAAATTGTAGGATAGTCTGCGGTGTAGCACAAGACTGGATGCGTCTCTCCCGAAAAGCAACCGGCAGGGAGGGGGCCCGGCCGAAAGGCGAAAGGCCGGCCAAACGGCCGGCCTTTCTCGAAAAAACTTGGTGGAGGCGCGGGGAATCGAACCCCGGTCCGAAAGCTTTCAGCCCAAGCGTCTACATGCTTATTCCGTGATTGCTTCTCGCCACCGTTGCTCCCCACGGACAGGGGGCCCCGGCGGCCAGCCTAATCTGTGGTTTCGGTCCCTGGCCGATCAGGCGATGCCAGTTCCCTATCCCGCTAGTCGACGCCCGCACCGGCCCCGCAGGAATGGGCCGGGAGGACGACAGCCTTATTTACGCGGCTGCGGCGTATGCGTAATCGTCTGCGATTACTTTAAGTCCCCACCGGATAACGGGCCGACGAGACCCCGGCATGCAACTTGGCGCGTCAACTGCCTCCGTCGAAACCATGTCGCCCCCACAAGCCAATCTTGCGGTTACCTAAATATAGTCACGACCACGCTTCGTGACAAGCGCATAAATAAAGGCCCTATGAAGATCAGTGGCCTAAAGGTATTGACAAGAGGAACAATATTGGAGATAGTCGCTAGACGTGTTTGCAGTAGTCGGTCCGCCGCAACCGCAAAAATTCGATCAGGCTGGCAAAGGAGAGTAGCGTTGGCGCTGACCAAAGAGAACATTATCAGCCAGGTATACGAGACCACCCAGTTGCCCAAGAACCGCTCCCGCGAGGTGGTGGAAACGGCCTTGGAACTGATGAAAAAGACCCTCGAGGATGGCGAGGATCTCCTGGTCAGCGGATTTGGCAAGTTCATGGTCAAGGACAAGAAGGCCCGCCGGGGCCGCAACCCCCAGACCCGCGAGGACCTGCGCCTTCGGGCCCGCCGGGTGGTGGTGTTCAAGACCTCCGGCGTGCTGCGCCGGCGCATCAACGAGGCCGCCGGGCTGGAAGACGAATAGCCCGTCTAGGCCCGTTAAGCTCCTAATAAGCCACTACAAAGGCCTGCTTGTAGCCGATCTGGCGCAAGCGGGCCTGTAGTTTTTCGGCCTCGGGCAGGCTCTCCAGCTTGCCCACCCGCACCCGCTTGAACACCACGTCGCCCCGGTTGAAATCAACCACGTTGACCTCGCCGAAGGTGGGGCGCAGCACGGCGGCCAGACGCCAGGCGTTGCTCTCGCTGGTGAAGGCGCCCACCTGCACGGTGAAGGGCCCCAGCTTGACCATGGCGGTGGGAGCCGAAGCAGGGGGAGGGGAGGCGCCGGGCGGGCGGGTGCCCAGGGCTCGCACCAACACCGGCGCGGTGCCCGGGCCGATCACCCCCAGCTTGCCCGCCGCGGCCTTGGACAAATCTATGATGCGGCCGTCCACGAAAGGCCCCCGGTCGTTGATGCGCACCACGGCGCTTTTGTGGTTGTTCAGGTTGGTCACCTCCACCCAAGTGCCCAGGGGCAACAGCTTGTGGGCGGCGGTCATCTTGTGCATGTCGTAGACCTCGCCGTTGGAGGTCAGGCGGCCATGGAACTGGGGGCCGTACCAGGAGGCCAGGCCGCGCTCCTCGTAGCCTTTGGCTGAGAGGTAGGGCTGGTAGGTGCGGCCCAAAACGGTGTAGGGCCGTCCTTTGGGCAGGTCGCGTCCCGCCGGGGGCGGGGGCACCACCTTGGGGCCGCAGCCGGCGGCCAGGAGAAAAAGCGCCATTAGGGCGATCAGGGTGTTGTGGGCGCGGCGGCCTGAGTGCATGGATTCCTCCCTGGGCAAGCTTCTTTATAGCCGCCCCGGCCTCCCGGCACAAGTGCCGCCGGTTGACAGGCCGCCCACGAGGCTCCTAAACTCTTATCTATTGCTTTAACGGGTGCTTGTAGGACAACCCAAAGGGCTGTTGCAACCATGATCCAATTCGCGGAAGAAGCCTGGCACTGGCTGCTGGTCCATCACTGGGTGTTGGCCTTGGTCTTCATGGTCTTGGCCGTGGCGGCCGCCTTACTGGTTGACCTGCTGCTCACCAAGGTCATCAGGGGCTTCACCCGCTGGACCAAGACCACCATCGACGACGAGATCCTCACCTTCCTGCACGGCCCCATCCGCACCTCGGTGCTCCTGCTGGTATCCCTGGCGGCCATGGATCTGCTCCTGGCCGAGCACCCCTGGAAGGGCCGCCTGATCAACGTGGCCTACACCGCCTTGGTGGTGATGTGGACCATCTACCTGATCCGCACCAGCCGGGCGGTGTTCAACGCCTTCAAGCAGCGCCACCGCAAGGACGCCGCGCCCCGTCAGCTTCTGCCCCTGTTGGACAACCTGGTCATACTGCTCCTGCTGGTGCACGGCGGCTATTGGCTGTTCAAGGTGTGGCACATCAACGTGACCCCCTTGCTGGCCTCGGCGGGCATCGCCACCGCCGCCGTGGCCCTGGCCTCCAAGGACACCCTGGCCAACCTTTTCGGCGGGGTCAGCGTGCTGGTTGACCATCCCTACCGCCTGAACGACTACATCGTCCTCAGTACGGGCGAAAGGGGCGAGGTGGTGGACATCGGCATCCGCTCCACCCGCATCCTCACCCGCGACGACGTGCTCATCACCGTGCCCAACAGCATCATGAGCACCACCACCATAATCAACGAGAGTGGCCGGGTGCCCCGTTTCCGGGTGCGGGTGGGGGTGGGGGTGGGCTACGACTCGGACCCGGACTTGGTAGAAGCAACGCTGCTGGCGGTGTGCGAAGACCTGAGCGAAATACTGCCCAGCCCCAAGCCTAGGGTGCGCTTCCGGGAGTTCGGGGACTCCTCGCTCAACTACCAGCTCCTGGCCTGGATTCACGACCCCGGCGACCGAGGACGCATCATCCACGAACTCAACACCCGCATCCTCAAGGCCTTCCGCCAGGCGGGCATCGAGATTCCCTTCCCCCAGCGGGTCATCTCCTATCACCCCCGCGACGGCAAGCTGGAGGGCCGGGTGGCGGTGACCGAAGTTTCAGGAAAACCGGCCCCCGCACCCGGCGCGGACGGCTAGGAGCTTCCCCCCTGCTCGACGGCCTGGCCGCCAGCAAAACCTAAATTTAAGAAGATGCGCTCAGATTAGGAGCGGTAGTTCAGGCGGCGCTGCTCACGTAGAGCTGGTTTTTGCCGGCCCGCTTTGCTTGGTAAAGCGCCTGGTCGGCGCGCCGGATGAGGCTGTCGGCGGTTTCGCCTTTATGCGCCCGGGCCAGGCCGGCACTGAGGGTTTGCCGCACCTCTACCCCGTTGAGCGAAAGCGCGTTTTGGGCGAAGCGCTGACGAATGCGCTCCGCGATGGCGGTTGCCGATTCCAGGGTTGCCCCGAGCAGAATCACCGCGAACTCCTCGCCGCCCCAGCGGCAAGGCATGTCGTTGGAGCGCACACTGTCTGTAATCACTTCGGCAAGGCTCTTGAGCACCAGGTCGCCCTGGTCATGGCCATAAGTGTCATTGAAGAGCTTGAAGTCATCCAGATCGATGAACAGGAGGCAAGGGCGTTCCTCAGAAGCTTGGCCTTGGCGCAGGGCTTGTTCCAGGTGCAGGGCAAAGAACCGTTTGTTGAACAACCCGGTAAGGCCGTCGGTGTAGCTGAGGTTTTTGAACTTGGTCTCGCTCTCGGCCAAAACCTTTCGCTCTTCCCTGAGGGTCCTGATGCGCGCGGCCAGGGCCAGGGACAACAGGATCGCCTCCAAGGCCGTGCCGGCCAGGAGGGAATTGCGGGCCCAATACTCTCCTTGCAGGGGCCCCAGCTCCTGAATGACAAAGATGACCACCGCCAGGGCCAGCACTCCCCAGGCCAATAGGAAGTAGCGGGCCGCCGCCACCCCGCGGCGCAGGCTTATCAGGCCCGCGGTCAGGGCCAGCCAGGGCGAGAAAACGCCGCTCCCCAGGGTAAGCCAGCGGCTGACCCAGGGCAGGTCCAGCAGGCCGGCCGCCGTGATGCCCAGGCCGTAGCCAAAGCCGAACATGAGCAGCTTGTCTAGGCGGGGGGCCAGGCGCTTGGTCTCGAGGATCCCCCGCATGAACAGATACGCAAAGGCGGTGAATAGCCCCATGATGGCCCAGAGGACACGCACAAATCCCTGGGTGCCGAAGTCCCAGAGGGCGGTTGCCTGGCCATGCAAAAAGGCCATGCTGGCCAAGGCGAACAGGATGTAGCCCACGTAATAAAAATAGATCCGGTCCCTGAGCGAAATGCTGATGAACAGGTTGAAGGCGATCATGCTTAGCAGCACGCCATAACAAATGGCGAAAAAGTAGTTCTCCTTGGTGGAGTGGGCGATGAAGGCGGGCAGGGACCAGACGCGAAAATGCAGGGGATAGAACCCTTTGGTGTTCAAACGCATATAACAGGTGAACGGCCCCTGATCGGTTCGGGGCAGGGTGAAAACGAAGCTCCGGTTGACCAGTTCGCGGGCGCTGAAAGGGCGGCCTAGCCCGGTCTTGATCACCTCCCATCCATCGGGAGCCGGCCTATAAAAGTTGATATTGTCCAGATAGACATAGTCGGTGGCGATCAGCCAGGTGGTCTTGGCGGCACTGGCGCCTAGGGGCGCATAGGCGGTGAAGCGCAACCAATGCACCCTGAGGTCGCTGGAAGGGGTCACCAGACCCGGTCCCCCCAAAGGCTTGAACCGCCGCCTCCAAGGTTCCGAACTCACCTGGTCAATGGTGAGCCGCTCATTCCCTCCATCCAACACTTCCAAGTAGGGGGCCAAATCATAACTGGGCCGCTCCCCCAGCTCCAACGCGCGGCCGGGCTCGCCGGGCCAAGCCTGTCCGTTGGCTGCCAATAGGCAGAGCAGGCAAAGCCCGAGAACATTTAACAAGCGGTGTGGCAAGGGGTTGGCCTAGGTTGGGCGAGGCTTGGCGCAAAAAATCCCGGATAAAACAGGAAAAAACCGATTCGGCGCATACTAGGCCGAATCCCTCTCTCCAGTCAATGCGGCGATTACAGCTTAGTGGAAACATAAAAGGCCCGCCGGAGGCCAATCCGGCGAGCCTTTATTACAGCTTTGCGCTGACGGGCTAACGGATCTGCTTGACCGTCACGTTGTTGTTCTGATCCACCACCACGTTCAGGGTATTCGTGGCCGAGGGGACCGGGTTGTGCCAGACCCGCTGAAAGCCGCCCGAGGAGCTGGTGCAGTCGGCGTCGTTGAACTTCCGGGCCTCCACGTACTCGATGCCGTCCACCAGGCCCTCGTAGATGTAGGTCTCGTGCGGCTTCACCGCATGGGTCTTGGGCGGGCCGTCGGGAATCCACTTGCTCTCCGACTTGGCCCAGAGCAGGCTCTGCCACTTGAAGGCGTAGCAGTTGCTCTTGGTCTCGTTCTTGAAGCCGATGCGGCCGGCATGGGCGGCCATGGGGGCCAGCGCGGCCGCCAGGAACATCAGCAGGGTTATCAGGGCGAGTTTTCGGGCCATGGGGTTTTCTCCCTCAGCATTGGGTTTCAACGCGATATCGTCGTGCAGGGGCGATGGAGCAGGTTGAGAGGCAGGGTCATCCTGATTCTGGAAGCCCATAATGCTTTCCGGTGATGGTTGTGTCAAGCAACGGATGAGCCTTGGTGCGCCGGGAAATCCCCCGGCTTCGGCGGCTAGCGGATTTGTTTAAAATCCACGTGGCCATTTTCCTCCACGATCACGTTGAAAGTGCCCTGTTTGGTGGGGTGGTAGGTGTGCCAAATGCGGGTCCAGCCGCTTCCGGAGGGGACCCAGCATTTGTCATCCTTGCTATCCCCATAGTTAATCCAGCTGATCGCGTCGACAAAACCTTCATAAATGCGGGTCTTGCCCGGCGGGACATCATAGAGCTTGGGGTCGCCGACCACCTCCCATTTCTCCAGGTCGGGGTTCCACTTCAAGGTTTGGAACTGGAAGGTGTAGCAGTGCTTGGGATGGTTGTTCTTAAAGCCGATGCGGCCGGCCTGGGCGGCCACGGGGATCAGGCTGCTCAGGAGCAAGGCCAGGCAGGAAACTAGGATGATTTTACGGACCATGGGCTCTCCCCTGGTGGCGGCAATGGCAAAGCGCCGAATTTTCCGGGTTGGCCGCGCACGAATTAAAACGCTCCGTGACGCCGCGCGGTATTAGGCAGGATAGGGAGAACACGCGCCACGGGAGCTTGCAGGCTTCTTTACAGTAAGGCCTGACGTGGCAAGTAGTCAACGTTCCTGCCCTGTCTTGGCCGGGCTTTGGGCAGCCTGGGTAAAAAAAGATGAGGCCCGCCGGGAAAAGGGAGGGGAACCCGGCGGGCCTCTATTGCAGGAGGTAGGGACGCGCTTTATGCCCGGCGTCCCTGTCGGGCTTGGGCGCTTAGTAAGTGAACGGATACCCGTTCTTGTCCAGCACGCGAGCCGCGATGGCGCGCCTGAGGGCCACGCCGTTGGCCGGCTGGTACTTCAGCAGCTTGCGGGCGCCGATCATCATGGTGCGCAGGTCGTCGCCTTCGCTCATGGCCGCCAGGCACTCGTTGGCCCAGATCATCATCATGGGCAACACGTCGTCCATGTAGGCCTTGGTCATGTCCATGAAGATTTGAGCCTTGTCCTCGCCCAGGGAGGCGATGGCCTTCTTGGCCCGCAGCACGCAGCTCTCCATGGCAAAGGACTGGATGACCATGTCCGCCACCCGCATCAGGATCTCCTGCTGGTGGATGAGCTTCTGCATGTAGGTCTGGGCAGCCAGGCCGGCCACGAAGATGACCGCCTTCTTGGCCATCTCGGCCATGTGGGCCTCGTAGGCCAGGGGCTCGTCCGGCAGCTCCACCATCAGGGGGCTGTACTCCATGATCTCGCCCAGGAGCTTCTGCCCCGCGGCCATCAGGGGCAGCTTGCCCTTCATGGCGCGCTTCAGCAGCTCGCCGGGGATGGTCATGCGGTTGATCTCGTTGGTGCCCTCGAAGATCCGGTTGATGCGGGCGTCGCGATAGGCGCGCTCGGCCGGATACTCGCTCACGTAGCCGTAGCCGCCGTGCACCTGCACGCACTCGTCAACCACGTAGTCCAGCACCTCGGAGCCCAGCACCTTGTCGATGGAGCACTCGATGGCGTACTCGCGGATGGCCGCGGAGGCCTTGGCGCCGTACTCGGGGTCGGAGTGATCCACGTCGTGCAGGCCGGCGTCGATCAGGCCCACCGAGCGGAAGATCGAGCTCTCGGCGGCGTAGATCTTGTAGGCCATCTTGGCCAGCTTCTCTTGGATGGCGCCGAAGTCGGCAATGGGCTTGCCGAACTGGGTGCGGTCCTTGGCGAACTTGGTGGACTGGTTCAGGGCCAGCTTGGCTCCGCCGATGGCCGCGCAGCCCAGCTTGTAGCGACCGATGTTCAACACGTTCATGGCGATGGTGGCGCCCTTGCCCTTTTCGTAGAGCAGGTTCTCCACCGGCACCTGGGCGTCTTCCAGGATCACCGTGGTGGTGGAGGAGCCCTTGATGCCCATCTTCTGCTCTTCGGCGCCGGTGCTCACGCCGGGGAAGCCGCGCTCCACGATGAAAGCGCTGAACTCGGCGTTGTCGATCTTGGCGAAGACCACGAAGGTCTCGGCCCAGCCGCCGTTGGTGATGAACATCTTCTCGCCGTTGAGGATGTAGTGCTTGCCATCCTCGCTGAGCACCGCCTTGGTGCGGCAGCCGCCCACGGCGTCGGAGCCCGCGCCGGCCTCGGTGAGGCCGTAGGCCGCGATCTTGGTGCCCGCCGCCAGATCAGGCAGGTACTTCTCTTTTTGCTCCTTGGTGCCGTAGTACACGATGGGCAGGGTGCCGATGCCGGTGTGGGCGCCCTGGGCCACCGCGAAGGAACCGGACTTGCCTATCTCCTCGGTGATGCACGCGGTGGAGATCTTGTCCAGACCCAGACCGCCGAACTCCTCGGGCACGTCAGAGCCCAACAGGCCCAGCTCGCCGGCCCCGGCCATGAGCTTCTTGACCGTGTCGTGGTCCTTGGCCTCGATTTGCTCGTCGTTGGGCACGATCTCGCCGGCCACGAAGTCGGCGGTGGTGGTCAGGATCATCTTATGCTCGTCGGAAAACTCCTCCGGGACGAATGCCGCCGCCGGATCGGTGGGGCCGAGGAGGAAACCGCCGCCTTGGGGAATGTCTTTGTCAGCCATCTTTTAGGCTCCCTGCTTAAGAAAACGAAACCATGTCCAGCCGGCCGGGTAGGGCGGCTAGTAATCCTCTTTCTCAAAGATGCCCGCCGCGCCCATGCCGAAGCCGATGCACATGGACACCAGGCCCCAGCGGCAGTTGGCGTCGCGCCGGTTCATCTCGTAGGCCAGCTGGGTGGTCAGCTTGGCGCCGGTGCAGCCCAGGGGGTGGCCCAGGGCGATTGCCCCGCCGTTGACGTTGGTCACGTCTAGGTTCAAGCCCAGCTCGCGCACGCAGTAGGCCGCCTGAGAACCAAAGGCCTCGTTGAGCTCGATGAGGTTCAGGTCGTCCACCCCGATGCCCGCGTACTTGAGGGCCTTGGGGATGGCCGCCACCGGGCCAATGCCCATGTAGCGCGGGTCCACGCCGGCCACTGCGAAGGAGCGGTAGGTGAGCATGGGCTTGAGGCCCAGCTCGGCCGCCTTTTCCTTGCTCATGACCATCACCGCGGCCGCGCCGTCGCTCATCTGGGATGAGTTGCCCGCGGTCACCGTGCCGGTCTTTATGAACGCCGGGCGCAGTTTGGCCAGGGTCTCCATGGTGGTGCCGGCCCGGGGGCCTTCGTCGGTGTCGAAGACCTCCTCGTAGAGCTCGAACTTGCCCTTGGCGGTCTTCTTCTGCTTGGTCACCATCAGGGGCACGATTTCGTCCTTGAAGCGGCCCTCGGCAATGGCCTTGAGAGCCAACTCGTTGGAGCGCACGCCGTACTTGTCCTGCTCTTCGCGGCTGATGTTGAAGTCGTTGGCCACGTTCTCGGCGGTCATGCCCATGCCCTCATAGGCCCAGGGCTTGGCCGCCCCCAACTCCGGGTCCAACATCATCATGTTGCCGCCCATGGGGATCAGGCTCATGGACTCCACGCCGCCGGCGATCATGATGTCCGCCTGGCCCACCATGACGCGCTCGCAGGCCACGCTGATGGCGTTTAGGCCCGAGGAGCAGAAGCGGTTGAGGGTCATGCCGGGCACCTCGTCGGGCAGGCCCGCCTTTTGGGCGGCCACCCGGCCGATGTTCAGGCCCTGCTCGGCCTCGGGAAAGGTGCAGCCCAGGATCACGTCGTCGATCTGTTTGGGATCCAGGCCCGGGGTGCGCTTGACCACTTCGCCCACCACCGTGCTGGCCATGTACTCGGGCCGGGTTTGGCGCAGGGTGCCCCGAGGGGCGCGCCCCACCGCGGTCCGGCAGGCCGCGACGATCACGGCTTCCTTCATGAGATACCTCCCACCTTCTTGACTGAGGCGAAAATTATTAGAACAGGAGAGGGGCTCAACAAAATAGCGCCCGCACGACGTGTTTGTATTAAAATCGCCCCTCTCCTGTTCATTTCTTCCACTTGCCGCTCTTTCTCAGTTGCGCAGCGGCTTGCCGGTCTTGAGCATGTGGGCCATGCGCGCTTGGGTCTGGGGCATTCCGCAAAGCTTGAGGAAGGCCTCGCGCTCCAGGTCCAGGATGTACTGCTCGCTGACCTCGGTGTCGGGCAGCACGTTGCCGCCGGTGAGCACCCGGGCCACCTCGGTGGCCACGTTTATGTCGTGGTCGGTCACGAAACCGGCCTTGTGCATGTTGTACAGGGCGTACTTGAACACGCCCATGCTGTCGCGGCCCAGGACGCGGATGTTCTCGATGGGGCGCGGTGCGGTGTAGCCGGCCAGGTTCAGGGCCAGCACGTTGTCCTTGGCCTTCTTGATGCGGTAGTCGGCGTTGACCACCACCTTGTCGCTCTCGCGGAAGATGCCCATCTTGATCGCCTCGGGGCCGCTGGTGGCCACCTTGGCCATGGCGATGGTCTCAAAGGCGCGGGCCACGAAGGGCAGCAGGTAAACCTGCTTGGGGTAGAGGCCGCCCTTGGCGATCTTGAACACGCGCTCGTGGGTGTTCCTGAGCAACAGCTCCTTGGTGCCGCCGCCGGCGGGGATCACGCCCACGCCCACCTCCACCAGGCCGGTGTAGGTCTCGGCCGCGGCCACCACCCGGTCGGAGGCCAGGCAGATCTCGCAGCCGCCGCCCAGGGCCATCTGGTGCGGCGCGGAGACCACCGGCTTGGACAGGTACTTCAGGCGCATGAAGCTGTCCTGGAATTTCTTGATCATCCAGTCCAGCTCGTCCCACTCCTCTTCCTGAGCGGTGAACAGCACCAGCATGAGGTTGGCGCCCACCGAGAAGTTGGTCCCGTGGTTGGCCACCACCAGGCCTTCCCAGCCGTCGTTTTCAATCAGGTCGCAGGCCTTGTCCACCATGGTGATGATGTCCTGGCCCAGGGAGTTCATCTTGGTGTGGAACTCCAGGCACAAGACCCCGTCGCCCAGGTCGATGAGGCTGGCGCCCTTGTTCTCGGCCACGGTCTTGTTCTGCGCCTTGAGGGAAGGCAGCAGGATGATCTCGGGCGACATCTCCACCAGCTTGTAGTCCTTGGAGGGGATGTCGTAGTAGTAGAGCTGTCCGTTTTCGGTCTTGTAGAAGGACTCCTTGCCGTCGGCCAGCATCTCATCCACCCAGGCGGGGATGGCGAAGCCGCCGGCCTTCATGGCCTCCACCGACTTGGCCACGCCCAGGGCGTCCCAGGCCTCGAAGGGGCCCATCTTCCAGTTGAAGCCCCACTTCATGGCGTTGTCGATGTTCACCACGTCGTCGGAGATCTCGGGGATGCGGGCCGCCGCGTAGACCAGGCCGGCGCTCATGTGCTTGAAGGTGAACTCGCCGGCCTTGTCCTTGGCGTAGTAGATGGCCTTGAGCTTGGCCTTGCCGCCGGGCTGCTGGTTGGCCGCCTCCAGGGAGGCGAACTTGGCCTTCTGGGTGGGGCGGTACTCCATGGTGGCCCGGTCCAGGACCATGACCTGCTTTTTGCCGTTCTCGTCCTTGACCTTTTTATAGAAGCCGCCCCGGGTCTTGTTGCCCAGCCAGCCTTTTTCCAACATGCCCTTGAACCAGGCCGGGGGCACGAAACGGTCGCGCTGCTCGTCGTCGGGCGCGCCATCGTACACGTTGTCGGCCACGTGGCCCAGGGTGTCCAGGCCCACCAGGTCGGCCAGGCGGTAGGAGGCCATCTTGGGGCGGCCCAGCACCGTGCCGGTCAGCGCGTCGGCTTCCTCGAAGGTCAGCTCCATCTCGTCGATGAGCTGGTTCAGGTAGCTCATGCCGAACACGCCGATGCGGTTGGCGATAAAGTTGGGGGTGTCCTTGGCGAACACCACGCCCTTGCCCAGCACCTTCTCGGCGAAATCGGCCATGCCGTCGATGACGCCCTGGTCGGTCTTGGGGCCGGGGATGATCTCGAAGAGCTTCATGTAGCGGGGCGGGTTGAAGAAGTGAGTGCCCAGGAAGCGCTTCTGGAAGTCCTCGCTCAGGTGCTCGCTCATGGCGGCCACCGAGATGCCCGAGGTGTTGGTGGTCACCACCGCGCTGGGGGAAACGACCTTCTCGAGGCGAGACAGGAGGTCCTTCTTGATGTCCAACAGCTCGACCACCACCTCGATGATCCAGTCGCAGTCGGCCAGAAGCTCCAGGTCGTCTTCCAGGTTGCCGGTGGTGATCAGCGCGGCGTTGTCCGGCACGTAGAAGGCGGCCGGCTTGGCCTTGAGCGCGCCCTGGAGGCCGGAATCGGCAAAGAAGTTGCGGAACTGCTTGGAGTCCTCGCTAACTTTCTTCTTGGCCAGGGCGTCGGGCATCTTGGGGGGGACGATGTCCAACAGCACCGTGGGCAGGCCGACGTTGGCCATGTGGGCGGCAATGGTGGCTCCCATCACCCCTGCGCCGATGACGCCCACTTTTTCGATCTTCAAGGACATAAACCTGACCTCCTTGCCGGACACGCACCCGCGGTGCCCGCCGCAGTGGTGAATGAGCTGTCATTCAAGAATTTGTGGCTTGTTTGTTTCCCCTGGGCCTTTGTAGCCCGAAAAGTGAATGAATTGTCATTCAGTGGCTAAAAATTAGCACGCAGACTCAAGCCCTGTCAAACGAAAATTTAATTTTTCCGGTGAAATCGCCTTTAAGTGGCCTTTGGCCGGGCGAGGTGGGCTTTTGGTAGTAGTTCTGGGATATTGCCTTTGTATAACGCTTGTGCTAGGCTCCATCCCAGGTAACAATCCGACTCTGGAGTCGAGTTTTATAACCTGTTCAACCCCGTGGTGTAATCGCTTGACCAACACGCTCGCGGCCTGTCCGGCCTTAAAAAGGCCCGCCTTGCTCAACTGGGCAATATTCCTCTTTGTAACGCTATTGTTTTTCGGCACCACCGCCTGGGCCGCCACGGAGGCGCCCCGCTTGGCTCCGTTGGACAGCCAGGGCGTGCCGGTGGTGTGGTGCTATCACGGCCAGGCTCCGGACACCCGCCTGGTGGTGGTGGACAAGTCGCGCCAGCGGCTGCTGGTGCTACGCTATCTGGGCAAGCTGGGCCTGGAGTATGAATACCCCTGCGCCTCTGGCGAAAAGCCGGGCCCCAAGAGCGTGGCCCTGGACGAAAGGACGCCAGAGGGGGTCTATTTCATCACCCACCGCTACAAGGACCGCAAGGTAACCATCTTCGGGGACCGCGCCCTGCACCTGAACTACCCCAACCCCCAGGACAAGGCTCAGGGGCGCAAGGGCGACGGCATCTACATCCACGGCACCAACAAGAGCTACAAGCCGCGCTCTTCCAACGGCTGCCTGGTCATGGCCAACCAGGACCTGGCCATGGTGGAGCCGCTCTTGGACGAGCAGTACACCCCGGTTATCGTGGTGGAGCGCATGGCCTTGCCCAGTCCGGAGCTGCAAGCCGCGGCCTGCGAATATTTGCGCACCGTGCGTCTGGATGAGCTGCTTTCCCAGGCCGGCTCCGCCCCCACCAGCCTGGACCTGGTCAAGGCCAACGGAGCCAAGCACGATCTGAGCGGCCTGGCGGCTGATCTGCAACGCCTGGGGCCGGGCGTCAAGGCGCACACCAAGGGCCTGGCCCTGTTCGGTGCAAAGGGACAGTGGGTGCTTCTGGCCAACCAATACCTCACCGGGCCCAAGAAAAAGGGCAAGAGCAGGGGAGTGGCCCTGACCCGGCGCTTCTACCTGAGCGGCGCCGGCCCAGGCCATCTCAAGCTGGTGCAGGTGCAATGGCTGGTGCCCAACCTGGCCCAGGCTCGCCTGCTGGCCTCCTGGGCGCCGCCCAAGCAGGCCCCCGTGGCGGTGGCCAAGGCCGCGCCCGTGGACTCCCAGGCCCAAATCAAGGCCATGCTCAACGCCTGGCTGGCCGCCTGGCAACACAAGCGTCTCAAGACCTACATGAGCTTCTATGCCCGCGACTTCAACAGCGGGGGCAAGAACCGCCGGCAATGGCGCAAACACAAGGCCTATCTGAACCGGGTCTACAAGCGCATATCCGTGCGCGCCGAGGACGTGCGGATAAGCGTGGCCGGCGACAAGGCCAAGGTCACCTTTGTGCAGCATTACCGCTCGGACTGGCACCGCGACCTGGGCCTGAAGACCCTGGAGCTGGTGCGGCACAAGGGCCGCTGGCTCATTCGCGGCGAACAGTGGGAAAAGCTGCCCGCCTCCGCGTCTCCCGCCAAGCGCGGCTAGGGAGTTCCCTTGCCCCGGCCGTGGGGAATCGATAGGATTGAATAAGCGACAACTCGCCACTCAAGAGGGGGCAAATTGGCCCGGCGGTCAACCGACATCCTGCTGGTGCGCAAGGACGCCCCGGTAAAGAGAATGCGACTAGGACCCTGGTTATTCTACTTCGTCCTGCTGCTCATCTGCCTGACCGTGGCCGGCCTGGCCGGCGGCGGATACTTGCTATACCAGCAAAACCAGGCTCTCCAGGAGCTGGTCAAGGACAACAAGCGCATGAGGCTGGTGGCGCAGAACCTGGAGAGTATGCTCCGGGACCTGCAAGACCGGCTGGATCTGGCCGCCAGCCCCCAGGCCAAACCCGAGCCCAGTACCGGGGTGAAACCGCCCCCTCCGCCGCCGCCGCGCGATCCGGCCCCGGCCGCCGCGCCTCCACCGCCGGCTCCGGCCGAGGACTCCAAGCCCGTCCCGGCCTCCAACAACGGCGAGAAGCCCTGGGTGAGCTCCTCGGCCCAGGCCCAGGCCCTGGAACCCTGGCCCACCAGCTCGGACTGGGTGGACATCCAGAAGGTGAGCACCAAGCGATCCGGCCGTGAGCTGCTGGTCTATTTCAACGTGGTCAGCAAAAAGGACAACAGCCGCAAGCCCGTTGAAGGCTACGTGGCGGTCATCCTGCGGGGCGAGCGCAAGGGCGCTCCCTGGCTGGAGGCCTGGCCGCCCATCCACCTGACCCCCCTGGGGCGGCCCGAGGACTACAAGCGGACCGCCAACTTCGAGGTCAAGCGCTACCGCCGCCTGCGGGCCCGCTTCGCCCTGGTGGACAAAAAGGTGGAGACCCTGGAGTTCCTGGTTTACGACAAGGAAGGGGAACTGGTCCTGCTCAAGCGCCATCCCATGGACCAAAAGGCGCGCTGAGCGGGCCTCCCACGGAGCGACAATTTGGCCCCCAACCAACTTACCGTCATCGCGCCGGGCACCATCGTGCGGGGAGACCTGTTCAGCCAGGACCTGTTGGTGGTCGAAGGCGGGGTGCAGGGTAACGTGGTGGCCGAGCGGGTGATCATCAAGGGCGGCGGCTGGGTGCAGGGCAATCTGCGCTGCGCCTCGCTGTCCATAGAGCTGGGGGGCATCGTGGACGGCGAGGTCACCGTGGAGGACGCGGCCCTTTTGCCGCGCCCGGTCAAGGCCGAGCAAGGGGAACTGGGCCAGCGGGACCAGAAGGCCCTGCCCAACGGCGCCGAGGAGCCCGCGCCCGGAGACGGAACCTGATGCTGGTCAAGCGGGCCGACGCGCTGCCGGTGTTCACGGCCACGGACGGCTGCTCCCTGGCCGAGGTCATCCACCCCAACAACGACGCCACCAGCCCGGGGGTGAGCCTGTCCCGGGCCAGCCTGCCGCCCAAGGGGGTCACCAGCCCCCATCGCCTGGATTTCGTGGAGATCTATTACGTGCTGCGGGGACGGGGGGTCATGCACCTGGACGGCGAGTCCGCCGAGATCGGCCCGGAGAGCTGCGTGTACGTGCCTCCGGGAACGGTGCAATGGGTGGCCAACCCCGGCCCCGGGGAATTGGTGTTTCTGTGCGTGTGCCAGCCGGCCTGGAGCGCCGAGGGCGACCACCCGGCCTGAGCCCGCGCCGGGCCGCCCGGCCCGGTTATCAACGATTTAATCAGGAGACAGACGATGGCCAAAGTCCTGATCGCTTATTTTTCCCATGGAGGCAACACCCGCAAGATGGCCGAGGCCCTGGCCGAGAGCATCAAAGCGGGCGGCTGCGAAGTGTCGCTCAAGAAGCTCGGCGAGGCGACGGTGGACGACCTGCGCGCGGCCGACGGGGTGCTCCTGGGCTCTCCCTGCTACTTCGGCTGCATGGCCGCGGAGATGAAAAAATTCATCGACGAGTCCATCGCCCTGTTCGGCAAGGGCGAACTGGTGGGCAAGCCGGCGGGGGCCTTTGCCAGCACCGGCGGCATCGGGGGCGGCGGTGAGCTGACCCTCATGTCCATGATCCAGGGCCTCTTGATCCACGGCATGGTGGTGCAGGGCTCGCGCAAGGGCGGCCACTTCGGCCCCCTGGCCATCGGCGAGCCGGACGAGCGGGTGCTGGGCGAGTGCGCCACCTACGGGGCCCAGTTCGCGGCCCTGTGCGCGCGCCTGGCCGGGTAGGGCGTTGAGCCCCGACCAGGCCCCGGTCTGCCTGCTCCCGCAGGGACTGGCCGGTGCCGCTCCGCATGATGGCCCTCCCGCCGTATTGCTGAAGTCCGGCCGGATCGCGGCCCTGGGTGGCGAGGCCCTGGCCGCCGGGGCTCCCCGCAGGGAGATGCCCGGCCTGTGGCTCTCGGCCGCGCCCATCGACGCCCACGTGCACTTGCAGATGCGCTCCGGCTTGCAGGCGGCCTTGGACGCCTGCAACTGGGCCGGGCTGGCCGCGGTGCGCGACCTGGGCCACCGCGCCGCGCAGCAAACGCCCCGCCGAAACGATCAAGCTCCCTTGGTGGTGGCGGCCGGGGTGGGGCTGGGAGCGGTAGGCGAGGCGGCCTATTGGCTGGCCGAGCCCGTGGCCGGAGCCGAGGGCTTTGCCCGCGCGGTGGATGAGCGCGCGGCCCAGGGCTGCGGGGTCATCAAGCTATTCGCCACAGGTCTGCTGGACATCGAAAACGTGGGTCAGGTGTGCCATCCCCAGGCCCTGAGTGCCGAGGAGGTGCGGGCGGCGGTGGAGCATGCTCATGCCGCCGGGCTAAAGGTGTCGGTGCACGCCAACGGCGAGGCGGCGGTCAGGCAGGCGATAGAGCAGGGGGCGGACTGCATCGAGCACGGCTATTTTCTGGGCCGCGATACCCTGGCCCGCATGGCCGAGCTGGGGGTGGAGTGGTCGCCCACCTTGGCGCCCATCGAGGGCCACGCCGTTGATCCGGCCGGGCGCAACACCCCGGCCCAGCGGGCGGCCTGGAGCGAGATCGGGGCCCTGCAAAAAGAGCAGATGCGCCAAGCCGTGGAGCTGGGAGTGCGCCTGGTCCTGGGCAGCGACGCGGGCTCCTACGGCGTGCCCCACGCGGAGGGCGCATTTTTGGAGATGCGCGCCTGGTTGGAGGCCGGGCTGGCCCCGGAGTTGGTGTATGATGCCTCCACCCGCCGGGCGGCAAAGGCCCTGGGCCTGGCCGGAGAGCTGGGGGGCATCTTCCCCGGGGCCCGCGCTTGGCTTTTGGGCACGCGGCAAGACCCGCGCGGCGATCCCTTGCAGCTGGCCCGCCCCCTCTGGCGGAGTTTTTAGCCCATCAGGGCGCGCAAACGGCCGGGGTAGTAGAAGACGTATTCGCGGGCCAGGGATGTGTAGCGTTTGACGGCGTAGTCCTTGAGCAGGGCGAAGAACTCCTGCAAGTTGCTCACCGGCGCGACCATGCGTTCGAATTGGCGCGGGTCGGCCGCGTCCTGGTTGGTGGGCGGGATGAAGCGGCCCTCGCCGCCCCGCCAGCGGAAGCCGAGCCGGTCGGAGAGCTGGCCAACTTCCTGATACACCCGGCGGATCAAGTCGGTGCGCAGGATGTCCGAGGGAGCGTTGAGCAGGGCCTCCAATAGGCAGGCCAGATAGCAGACCAGCTCCTGGGCCTCGGTGTCGTCGCGGTGGCGCAGAAAGCCCAAGGCCGTGTCCTGGGTGCCGCCCTCCAGGGCGAAATGAGGGGGCATTTGGCCCGATGGGTCCTGGCCGCCCTCCAGGCATTGCTCGCGGTACTCTTCGTACAGGGCCGCCGAGCGTACGTGCACCAGAAGCACCCGCCCAGTGTGCCAGGGCCCCCAGCGCAGGCGCATGGGCTGGTCGGTGATAACATAATCGCGCCCGTCGCCGGGAAAGGTAATGACTTGATCCAACGCACCGCCCCTAGTGAAAGCATCTCGAATGCCGGTAGGCCAAAAACTCAATTTAGCAGATGGGCCTGGCCCGGAAAAGCCTTGCTTGCGCTTTGCCTGCTCCTGGCCGCGCTTCCCGCCTGGGCCGGCAACCAGGTCCTGGCCCCGCTCAAGCCGGAGCTGGAATCCATGGGCTATACCTCGGCCCAGGCCGATGCCCTGTTGAAGGCCAAGGGGGTGCGCTTCGAGGCCAGGCTCATGGCCGCCTTGCTGGCTCCCAAGGAGACCAGCCTCAATTACGCCCAGTTCCTGGGTAAGCAGCCGGTGGCCGCGGCCCGCCGGTTCATGAAAAAGCACGCCAAGGACCTGGCCCAGGCTGAGAAAGAGAGCGGGGTTCCCGGCTCGGTGGTGGTGGCCATCCTCACGGTGGAAAGCCGTTTGGGGCGCTACGTGGGGCGCTGGTCAGCCTTCAACGTGCTGGCCTCCCAGGCGGTGCTAGACACCCCCGAGGCCCAGCGGCTCTTGGCCAAGCGCTGGCCCAAGAAAAAGAGGGCCCAGCTGAAGACCGAGAAGACCCAGGCGCGTTTCGCCAAGCGGGCGGCCTGGGCCCGCCGCGAGCTGGGCTCGCTGATCAAGCTGGCCAAGAAGGAAGGCCGCTCGCCGCTGAGCTACAAGGGCTCGGTGGCCGGAGCCATGGGCATGGCCCAGTTCATGCCCAGCTCTTTGCTGGCTTGGGGCAAGGACGGCAACCGCGACGGCGAGATGGACCTGACCCATCCAACGGACGCCATTTTCTCGGTGGCCAACTATTTGCGCAAGCACGGCTGGAAGCCCGGCCTGAACTACAAGGGCCGCTTCAAGGTGATCCTCACCTACAACAACTCCAAGCCCTACGCCCGGACCGTCTTGGCCCTGGCCGAGAGGCTGCGGTGATTGAGCGGGCCGAAGCCCTGGTCTGGCCCAGCGGCCAGGCCCGGGAACAGGCCCTTAGCCGGGCCGCCGCCTCGGCCCCCGGCGGACTGCTCTTGGGCGGAGAGCATCACTACACCTTCCAGGGGACCAACCCCCTGCTGCCCTCGCTATGGGCCCAAACCCCGGCCGCCAAGGGCGGGGCGCGCCCCCTGGGCGAGCTGGCCGGGCCCATTCTGGTGCAGGGCATCCTGGGCGAGCTTTCGCCAGCCCAAGCCTCCCTGGCCGGCCTGGCCCGGGGCCGCCGCTTTCCCCATCGTCTGTGGCGCCTGCTGGTGGGCCTCAAGGCCGCCGGTCTGGCGCCCCAAGATTTGCGCGATCTGCACGGCCCCGGCGCTTCACGGCGCGAGGCCCTGGCCCTGGTGTTGGAGACCTACCTGGCCGCCCTGAACTCGCGCGGCCTGC
Source organism: Desulfarculaceae bacterium (assembly GCA_020444545.1). Lineage (NCBI taxonomy): Bacteria > Pseudomonadati > Thermodesulfobacteriota > Desulfarculia > Desulfarculales > Desulfarculaceae > Desulfarculaceae bacterium. Next base: position 661,315 of record JAHLKT010000002.1, read on the forward strand.
TGGACGAGGCCGACTTTCTGGCCCAGGTGGAGGCACACCTAAAAGCGGGCGGCACGCTTTCCTTGCTGGATGCCTGGAGCGGTCTGACGGTCAAACAGGCCCTGTGGCTGCGCCCGGCCGAGGTGCGTCTGCTAAAGGCCTTGGCCCTGCGTTTGCCGGTGCGGGTGAAATTCGCCATGACCCACCCCCGCGATGATCAAGGCGGGGTGTTCCGGCTGATGAAAAAAACCGCCAAGGCCCTGGAGCGCGAGGACAGCAACATCGAGGTGCTTTGGAGCGACCTGGAAGGGGAGGGCGGCCCCCTTGCCGAGATGGCTCTGGCCGAGTGGGGCGAATCCTCGCCTGCTCCCTCTGACCACGCGGCCCTGGAGCTGGTGCGCGCGCCAGGGGCCTATGCCGAGGTGGAGGCCCTGGTGGCCCGGGCCCGCGCCCTGGCCGACAGCGGGGTGCCCTGCTCGGATATCCTGCTGGTCTTCCCGGACCTGAGCCTCTACGGCCAGATGGCCGAGGATGTGGCGGGCCGCCTGGGCCTGCCGCTCTCCTTCCGGCGGCCCGAGCCCCTGGCCGGATCGCCTCTGGCCCAGGCCTTTCTGGAGCTCTTGGCCTTGCCCCAGCGGGGCTATCCCCGGGTGGAACTGGCCCGAGTGTGGGACTCGCCTTACCTTGGCCCGGCCCTGTCTCGGCTGCTCAAGGTGCCCCGGCCCCAAGGCGCGGCCAGGCTGCTCAGTGCGGCGGGCTACGTGGACGCCCACGAGACTCCGGCGCGGGAGTGGCTGCAAGGCGCGGACGACCAAGTGCACCACAGCCTCAAGGACGGCCTGCGAGAGTTGGCCGATGCTTGCGGGGCTCTCCGCGCCTGGCTGGCTCCCCTGGACCAGCCCCAGACCCTGGAGGAATACGCAGCTATCCTGGACAAGATGCTTTCGCTGCTGCAACCGGCCGCCAACCTTGAAGCCCCGGTCACAGACAGCGATGCGGCCGTGGCCCTGGCTCGTGATCTCAACGCCGCCGCCGGGTTGGAGCGGGCCCTGACAGGGCTGCAACGGGCCGCCGGACAGGTAGGCGGCGCGGAGGCGCTCAGTCCAGGCCGCCTGCTGGCCCTGCTGCGCCAGGCCCTGGAGCAGCAGGATGCGGGCCGGGGAGCTGGGGCGCGCGGCGGGGTGCGGGTATTGCGCCTGGAGGACGCCCATGGCCTGGAACCAGCCTGGCTCTTGGCCGGCGGCCTGAACCAGGAGGAGTTCCCGTCCCGGCCCTCGGACCTGCGCCTGCTGGACCACGATGAGCGCATCAAACTGGGAGGCAAGGCCCACTTGCCGGTGTGGCGCACCGAGGACGAGGAGTTTAGCGGTCAAGAGATGCGCCTGCTCTTGCTCTTGGGCTCGGCCCGTCAGGGAGCCGTGCTGGCCAGCGCGGCGGCGGATTTAGGCGGCGCGCCCCGCTCGCCCAGCTTGCTGCTGAGCCGCCTGGCCAAGGCCCTGGGCCGCGAGGCCGAGCTGGAGGCCCCTTCCGGCGGGGTCTACGGCCAAACGCCCGCCTTGAAAGACTGCCCGGATGAGCGCTCCCTGTGGGCCGCCCTGGCCCGCGAGGCCTTGCGGCCTTCTAATGCGCCACCGCCCAGCGCGGCATTGGCCCAGGCCCTGCTCTTCGAGATTGCCAGCCGAGACGAGCTCGCCGAGCGCTGGCGCTCCCTGGCCGCCCGCGCAACGGTTGAGGAGCGGCGGGCCCGCTTGGAGGCCATGGGAGAGGCGGGCCGCCGCGCCCAGGCCGGGCCCTTTGAGGGTCTCATCCCGGCCGGTCCGGCCCAAGAGCTGCTGCAAGCCATACTGGCCGACCTCGCCCGCCGCCGCCTTTCGCCCACCAGCCTAGAGTCCTACGCCGCCTGCCCCATGGCCTGGTTCCTGGGCCGCATCCTGGGCCTGGCCGAAGAGGACGAGCCCGCCTGGGATCTGGCCGGACGCATCGAGGGCGACTGGGTGCACGCCACTCTGGCCCGCTTTTTCGCTCCCGAGGAATTCGATCCCTCCTGGGACGCCGATGCCTTGGCCGCTCGGCTCGATGCCTGCCTGCAAGAGGCCGGCGAAAAGCTGGCCGCCAAAGGCCGGGCCGGGCACGGATTGGTGAGGGAGGCCCGCCGCGAGGTCTTGCGCACCGCGCTCAACCAGGTGGTGACCGAAGAGATGGACGCCCTGGGCGAGCTGCGCCCCTTTGCAGTGGAAAAGGACTTCGGCCGCGAGGACGAGGGGCTGAGCGTGGCGGTGGAGCAGGGCGAGCCGCTGCGGCTGCGCGGCCGCCTGGACCGCCTGGACCGGAGCGAGGGCGAGCTGCGGGTGGTGGACTACAAACACTCCCTAAGCGAGCGGGCGGCCAAGGACCCGGTGCGCCCCAAGGAGCTGGCCGTCAGCGCCTTCCAGGTGCCGGTGTATTTGGCCGCGGCGCGGCGCTTTTGGGGCTCGCCGGACGACGCGCTCAGCGCCCGCCTGGTGCCCACCCGCCGCCGCGATGGCGGGCCGGGCCTGCTCTCCTTGAAGCCCGACGATCCCTTGCTCAGCGAAGACCCCGAGGTGCGCCGCCGCCTGGACCTGGAGGGCCAGCCCAACCTGTTCAACGCGGTGGCCGCGCTTTGGGGCCGCCTGAGCGGCGGCGACTTCCTGGCCACCCCGGAGAACGCGACTTGCGATTACTGCGCCCTGGGCGGGGTGTGCCGCTCCCGCCTGGACCCGGCCGCCGCCCTGGAGGACACACCGTGAGCGGGCCCGCCCAGCGCCTGTGCCTGGTGGCCGGGGCCGGAGCCGGCAAGACCACCCGCCTGGTGGCCCACTATCTATCGCTGCTCTCGGGTGGGGAGGGCCGGGAGCCGCTTAGGCCTTCGCAGATCGTGGCCATCACCTTCACCGAAAAGGCGGCGGCCGAAATGCGCGCCCGCATAAGCCAGGAGGTGCCGCCCGCCGTGGCCGCCGAGCTGGCCTGGGCGCCCATCAACACCATCCACGGCTTCGCGGCCGGCCTGCTGCGAGACTACGGCATGGCCCTGGGCGTGGACCCGGAGTTCGCGGTGCTGGACGCGGACGAGCACGCCCGCCTTCTGGCCGAGACGGTAGACGATCTCCTGCGCCAGGGCCTGGCCAGGCAAGACCCACTGTTGGCCGGGCTCCTGGCCCACTACCCTCTGAACGGCAAAAGCGGCCTGGCCGGGATGTTGACCTGGCTGCACGCGCGCCTGGCCACCCTGGGACTCAGCCCCGAGCAGGCGAGCCAGGCCACTGAGCAGGCGCATCGGCAAGACCTGGAAGCTGGCCGCGAGCTGCTTCCGGCCATGGACCGGCTCATGCCGAAATTGCGTGAGCTGTGCGATCAGGGCAAGGTCAACAAGGGCAAGGCTTACGGCCAAAAGATATTCGCTCTGCTCGCGGAATGGGACACCCTGCGCGCGGGCCTGGCCATGGACCCGGTCGATCCCCAAGCCATGGCGAGAATGCGGGCGCTTTGCGCGGGCAACTGGTACGCGGCCAAGGCGGTTCGCCAGGAGTTGCTGGCCGCCTTGGATCAGCTGCAAGCTCTGGCCGCCATACCGGATGCCCAAGCCTTGGCCCAGGACCTGCTGGCCCTGTGCGCGCGGCTCAATCAGCGCCTGGACCAGGAATGCTCGCGTCGCTCGGTGTTGGGCTTTGACGATCTCCTGCTCAAGGCGCGCGACCTGCTGGGAGGTTTCCCCGGCGTGCTGGCCCAGGCGCGGCATCGCTGGCCCGCCCTGCTGGTGGACGAGTATCAGGACGTGAACCCAGTGCAGGGCGAGCTGGTGGAACTGCTGGCCGGAATGGGCCACGACCCCGCGCCGGATGCGGCCGCGCCGAGCCTGTTGGCAGTGGGCGACCGCAAGCAGTCCATCTACGCCTTCCGGGGGGCCGAGGTGGCGGTGCTGGCCTCGCTAATGGAGCGCTTGGAGCAAGGCGCGGGCGAGGTGGAGGCGATCGCGGCCAACTGGCGCTCCCACCCCGCTTTGGTGGCCTTGTTCAACCGCCTGTTCCAGGCGGTTCTCCAGCCAGGCGAGAACGCGGCCCACGCACCCGAGGCCTATGTGGAGTTCACCGAACGCGACGCGCAAAAGCCGGGCGGCCGCCAACCTGGCGACTCGGCGGATACGGTGATGGACATCATCGATTGCGCGGGGCTGGCCGGGGAGGACAAACTGGGCGCCGCGGCCTGGCGCGCCCTGGAGGCGCGGGCCCTGGCAGCCTATCTGCGCGGGGTTCTCGACCAGGGCGCCTTCCAACCGGGCCAGGTGGCGGTGCTGCTCAGACGGCTCACTTCGGTGGGCATCTACGAAGAAGCCCTGCGCCGGGCAGGCGTGGATTACTACACTGTGCGGGGCCGGGGCTTCTACGCCTGTCACGAGGTGAGCGACGTGTCCATGGCCTTACGCGCCCTGCTGGACCCGCAGGACGAGATAGGCCTGACCGCCTGGCTGCGCTCACCCCTGGTGGGCCTGAGCGACGAGAGCCTCCTGGCCCTGGCCTATGCCTCCGGTCTGGAGCGTCCTGGTTTGGCTTCTTGTTTTCTGGGCTTCGAGCCTCTGCCCGATTGGTGCGGGTCGGAGCAACAATCGCGATTGGACCTGGCCCGGAGCGCCTGGCGCGAGCTGGGCCCTCTGGCCCGGAGGCTGCATCCGGCCGAGCTGATCACCCGTCTGCTGGAAATGAGCGACCTTCTGCCCGTGCTCATGGGCACCAGCGGGGGCGAGCAAAAAGCGGCCAATTTGCGCAAGCTCATCGAAACCGCGCGGCGGCCCAGCGGTGTGCTGGCCGGAGGGGTGGAGGCCTTCAGCCGGGGCCTGGCCGCCTTGGTGGCTTCCCCGCCGGACGACCCGCAAGCGCCGCTGTTGGGCGAGGACGCCCAGGTGGTGCGCATCATGAGCGTGCATCAGGCCAAGGGCCTGGAGTTCCCCATGGTGGTGCTGCCGGATCTGGCCGGACGCGGCGGCTCGCCGGACCCGCTGCCCGACCTGGGCCCAGGCGGCGAGCTGGCTGCCACTCCCCTGGACCCGGCCAGCGGCACCCGCCGCCAACCGCCGCTGTATGAACGCCTGCGCCTGCGGGCCAAGGCCCGGGCCGAGGCCGAGGAGGCGCGCACCTTTTACGTGGCCTGCACCCGGGCCGAGCAACGCCTGGTCCTCCTGCTCAGCGGCAACGGCGCGCGCAACAAGGGTTGGGCCCATTGGGCCGAAGAGCACCTCATCAACGATCCCGCCGCGCGGGTGATCGAGGCCGCGTCCTTGGGCCGCGAGACCGTGGCCGAGCCTCGCGCCCTGGCCGATGCCTGGCCCGAGGGTCTGCCGCCCGAGCCCGGCCCGGCCGAGAGCGAGGCCCGCGCGCTTCTGGCCCGGATTAACCGCGCGCCCGCCAGGCTCGGCCTGGTGCGCGAATCGGTGAGCGGCCTGGAGAACTGGCTGGCTTGCCCCCGGCTCTACGTGCTCACCCAGCGCCTGGGCCTGGACACCGCCCTGCTGCCCGGCAAGGGCGAAGGCGTAAAGGAGAGCATCGCCGACGCGGTGGCCCTGGGCAGCCTGGTGCACCGCCTGCTGGAGACCACGGACCTGAGCCAGGGCAGGGCTGGGCTGGCCAGCGCCCTGGAGGCCTTGGAGCATGAGCCCGATATTGTTGATCGTGCCTTGGCTCTGGCGGGCCGTTTGTGGGATAGCGATCTGCCCGGCCTGCTGAACGACGCCGAGGCCATCGAACGGGAGCTGCCCTTCCGCTTGCACCTGCCGGGCCAGGGCGGCGAGCCTGCCGTGGAGATCATCGGGGAGATGGACCTGGCCGCGCACCTGCCCGAGGGCTGGTTGGTGGCTGACTACAAGGTCAGCGCCAAGGCCGACCCAACACCCTATCGCGACCAGATGGCCTTGTACTGCCTGGCCCTGTACAAGGGGCAGGGCGGCGAGGGCTCGGTGCCCCGTGCCTGCCTGGTGTTTCTCTCGCCCGCTGGCGGACGGCTCTCCTGGCTGGAGTTCACCGCCGACGACCTGGCCGCCGTGGAAGAGCGGGTGAGCTCGGCAGCCATCGGCATTGCGGCCCTGGGGCCTAGGCCTGATCCCGCGACTCTGCCGCGCGGCGATGACTGCGGACATTGCCCGGCATCGGGTCTGTGCGGAATCAGGGAGGGCGCTGCATGAAAGCCCCCCGCGAGGTCACCTTTCAGGGCCGGGTGAAGCGCATTACCTTTTCCAATCCGGAAAACGGCTACACCGTGGCCAAGGTGGAGGGCGAGGGCCGCCTGGGCCTCACCACCCTGGTGGGACGCATGCCCGGGATAACCGAGGGCCAGGACGTGGAGGTCAAGGGCAAGGAGTCGACCCACCCCAAGTTCGGGCCTCAGATAGAGGTGGAGGAGTGCAAGATCAAGCTGCCCTCCGACGCCGAAGGGGTGGAGCGCTACCTAGCCTCGGGCCTGATCAAGGGCGTGGGGCCGGTGTTGGCCAAGGCCATCGTGAAAACCCTGGGCCCCCTGGCCGTGGACATCATCCTGGAGAGCCCCAAGCGCCTGGCCGAGGTGCCCGGGGTGGGGCCCAAGCGGGCCACGGTCATCGCCGAGGCGGTGGTGGCCCACGGCGCCTTGCGCGACTTGATGGTTTTCCTGCAAGCCCACGGGGTGGCCGCCGGCACGGCGCTGCGCATCTTCCGGCGTTACGGGGCCGGGGCTCTGGACGTGGTGCAAACTAAACCCCACCGTCTGGCCGCCGACATCCGGGGCATCGGTTTCGCCACGGCTGACGCCATTGCGGCCAAGCTGGGCATTGCCCACGATCACCCCGAGCGCTTGCAGGCCGGTTTGCTGTGGATTCTGAACCAGGCCCGCGACGAGGGGCATGTTTACTTGCCCTATGAGGAGCTGATCGAGCGTACCGCTGAACAGCTCCGTGTTTCGCGCGAGCTTCTGGGCCCGGCCTTTGCCCGCTTGCACGCGGAGCAGGAGATCGTGGCCGAGGACCTGCCCGAGGGCGGCCGCGCGGTGTACCTTCGGGGCCTGCACCTCATGGAAGGCCTGGCCGCCAGGGAGCTGGCCCGCATCGCCGGGCAGCCGGGCCTGCTCACCCCGGAGCGCGCGGCCAAAGCGGTAGAGTGGGCCGGAGGGCAGCTCTCGGTGCAGCCCTCTCTGCGCCAGGCCAAGGCATTGGAGGGCTTGCTCACCGCCGGGCTTTCGGTGCTCACCGGCGGGCCGGGCACCGGCAAGACCACCCTGGTGCGCGCGGTTATAAAAGTGGCCAAACGCATGGGTCTGTACGTGGCCTTGGCCGCGCCCACGGGCCGGGCGGCCAAGCGCCTGAGCCAGGCCAGCGGCATGGAAGCCTCCACCCTGCACCGTCTCCTGGAGTTCAGCCCCAAGGAGAACCGCTTTTTGCGCGGCCCGGAAAAGCCCCTGGAGCACGGCCTCATCGTGGTGGACGAGTCCTCCATGATCGATATCTGGCTGGGCGCCCATCTGGCCGCCGCCGTGGGGCCCACCAGCCGCCTGCTCTTGGTGGGCGACGCGGACCAGCTCCCGCCCGTGGGGCCGGGCCTGTTCTTTCGACAGATCATGGACTCGGGCGCGGCCCACGTGGCCCGGCTCACCGAGATCTTCCGCCAGGACGAGAGCGGACTTATCGTGGCCAACGCCCACCGCATCCTGCACGGCCAGATGCCCCGCCTGCCTTCGCGGGACGGGGAGGGCGACTTCTTCTTCATCGAGCAGAAAGACCCGGTCCGGGCGGCGGAGATCATCCGCGAGCTGGTGGCCGCGCGGCTGCCCGCCCGCTTTGGCTTGGACCCGCACCAGGATATCCAGGTGCTGGCCCCCATGCACAAGGGCAACCTGGGTTGCTCGCACCTCAACGCCCTGCTGCGCGCCGCCCTGAACCCTGCGGCCCAGGGCAAGCCCGGCCTGGCCGTGGGCGACCGGGTCATGCAGGTGCGCAACAACTACGACCTTGAAGTTTTCAACGGGGACATGGGCTTGGTGAAGAGCGAGGATGACGAGGGCCTCAACGTGGGAATGGACCGGGGCCTGGTGAGCTACGCCCCGGCCGACCTGGAGGACCTGACCCTGGCCTACGCGGTGACGGTGCACAAGAGTCAGGGCAGCGAGTACCCCTGCGTGGTCATCGCCCTGGCCAATGAGCACTACATCCTGCTCAACCGGCCCCTGCTTTATACCGCCGTTACAAGAGGCAAAGGCTTGGTGGTCATCGTGGGGCAGCGCTCGGCTCTGCGGCGGGCGGTGGAGCACGACCAGCCCACCCAGCGCTACGCCGCCCTGGACGCCAAGATCAGGCGATGCCTCGCCGCCTGAGAAGCTTGGGTTTTAATATAGGTCCGCGAAGAGCGTCTTGACCAGGTCGGCGAACTGCTCGCCATAGGCCTTGCAGTCGGCCAGGGCGCGCTCGTCGGGCTCGCCGATGGCCAGAGGGCCGAAGTGGCCGCCGGTCTTGATGCCCTGAATCACCATGCCGTGGATCATCAGGCCCAGGGTCATGCTGATCAGGGTGGTCTCGCCGCCGCCGCCTATGCCGCCGGTGCTGGCGAAGACGCCCGCGGCCTTGCCCACCAACATGCCCTTGCCAAAGTACTTGATGCTCTCATCCAGGAACTGCTTCACCGGAGCGGCCATGGTGCCGAAGTAGCAAGGCGAGCCCAAGAGCAGGCCGTCCGCGCCGGGCAGCTTGGCCAGGGCCTCGTCGCCCACCTTTTCCAGGACCGCCTCGCAGCCGGAGGCCTCCACCGCCGCTGCCAGGGCCTCGGCCATCTTGCGGGTGTTGCCTCCATGGGAATGGTAGGCAATGAGAATCTGGGGAAGGTTGGCATCCAGAGTCATCATTCTGGGCATGGCTGCTCGCTCCTATATTTTGGAAATGGCCGGAGTTTCCGGCGAAGGGTTTGGGCCTACTCGCGGTACTTGCCCGGCTCCAGGAGCACGTGGTCCTTGGCGGGCTCGGGGTAGAGGAACACGTTCACCGACTCGTTGCGCTCGGTGTTCAGGCTCAGGCCGGTGTGGTCGGGCTGGATGGGCATCTCGCGATGACCCCGGTCCACCAACACGGCCAGCTCCACCGAGGCGGGGCGGCCCAGGGAGAACAGCGCCTCGAGGGCGGCGCGCACCGTGCGGCCCGAGAAGATCACGTCGTCTATGAGCACCAAACGGCGCTCGGCCACAGGGAAGCTGATCACCGTGTCGTTGAGCTTGGGAACCTGCCTTAGGCGGGTCCAGTCGTCGCGGTAAAAGGCGATGTCCACCAGGCCCTTGTCCAGCTCCAGGCCGGGGCGGCCCAGGCGGGCGGCCATGGCCGCCTCCAGGCGCCTGAGCAGCAGGTCGCCGCCGGTGTGGATGCCCACCAGGGCCAGGCCGGAGGGGTCCGCGTGGCGGGCCAGGATGCCGGCCGCGATGCGGTCGATGCCCGCGGCGATGTCCTGGTCGTCGAATACCAGGCGCGGTTTTCGGGCTGGGGCGGTCTGCGTGTTGCTCAAGGTTTTGTTTCCTGCCGATGTTTCCGTGCCATGGGGCGGGCCGCCGGAAAGTATGATTGATAGCAGGCCGTTAAGGCGCTGTCAAGAAACATTGCCGAGTAAGGCCCTTGCCATCATAAGCCCTTCGCCGGGACAGAAGGTTGACCTACGGTAAAAGACCCATCTAATATTGGGATTTTATTTAAGAGGAAACCAAGGCATGCGTGATCTTTATGTTGAGAGGGTTGCACGCTTGGAGGTATGAGGACATGATGCACCGCCTGGACATGACCCGTAAATTCCTGGCCCTGGGCTTGCTGGCCACGGCTCTGGCCCTTTGTTGCCCCGCGCCCGGCTGGGCGAGAATCAAGACAGTAAGCTTGTATCAGGTTTCCTTCCAGCCGGTTTACAACATCGATTACGACACCTGGTGCTATTCAGAGGCGGTTCGCATCAAGGTGACGGGCAGGAAGATGGGATCTTTTGTCACCGTGACCGGGCACGACAACTCCCGGCTCCAACTCCGGGTGAACAAGGGGCCTTGGACCAACCGCACCCAGGTCATGAATTTCGAGCGGGGCGACACGGTGCGGCTCAGGTTCAAGACCCGGCCTTACCTATGGTCCACCCCAGCGGGCAAGATCAACAAGATCAAGGTGATCTTCGGGCCCATTCCCAAGCCGAACAAGGTGGTCTATTGGTTGGTGAGGGAACGGCCCCAGAAAAAAGTGAGCTTGGCCATATACGGGACTCACACAATTGGCGCGTTACCGCGCGTGCAAAACGTCGCCCCGGGCCGCACCTACGCCTCGACCAATGTGACCATCAAGGGATGCCGTGGTAAGGCCTGGATCTATGCGGCCGCCGAGGACCGGGGCGGAAAGGGCACTGAGCGCATCATGCTCAACAACCGCTGGTACCGCACTCATAGCATGCAGGTTCCCTGCGGCAGCACGGTGTGTTTTGCGATGCAAGCGCCCAGCCAGTACAGTAAGGTACGCAAGCTGAAGATACGCATCGAGAACCAGCGCCTGTATTGGCTGGTCATCAACAAACCCCGTGGCGATTAAAGCCCAAGGAAACATCTTATGAGCATACACAGCGACAAGGCCCCGGCGGCCATCGGCCCCTACAGCCAGGCCCGTTGGGCGGGCGACATCCTTTACACCTCGGGCCAGTTGGGCGTGGACCCGGCCAGCGGCGAGTTTGTGGACGGCGGCGTGGCCGGGCAGGCCCGCCAGGCGCTCACCAATTTGGGCGCGGTATTGGAGGCGGCCGATCTGGGCTGGGGGCAGGTGGTCAAGACCACGGTGTTCCTGACCGACATGGGCGACTTCGCCGCGGTGAACGAGGTTTACGCCAGCTTCTTCGAGGGCGCGGCAGCCCTCCCGGCCCGCTCCTGCATCGCCGTGGCCGGGCTGCCCCGGGGCGGCCTGGTGGAGGTGGAACTGGTGGCCCGCCGCTAGGCCGGCCTCATCTGGATCAGATAGTTGGCCCGGGCCCGGGCCACGAGTTGGCCGTCCTGGTTGCTCACGCTGAACTGGAGCACCGCCTTGCCGCGCCGCTCGTTGTCCGGGGCCAGGCCGAGCACTTCGGCCTCCACCGTGACCCGGTCGCCCAGGTAGGTCCAACGGGTGAAGCGCAGGTCCTCGAAGCCCATCACCGCCACCACGTGATCGAACAGGCCGGTACGCTGCACCAGGCCCATGGCCACGCTCAGAAGCATGAGGCCGGGCACCACCCGTTTGGGGTGCCCCTCGGCCTTGGCCGCATCCAGGCTGGTGAACATGGCCAGTTCCAGGCCGGTGGAGGCCACGAAGCCGTCGATGTGCTCGCCGCTGATCTCCCGCTCCGGGCTGGTCAGGCGCTCTCCGGTCTGCAATTCCTGCCAATACATGGCTACCACGGCCCCCAGTCGTTCCAGCCGCCCGAGGTGGTCCGGTCGCCGGAGATGTATTCCAAACGCTCCTGGCCGGTGGCCAGGTAATGCTCCCAGGCCCTGTCGCGGTAGCGCTGGTAATCCGCGTAATCGCCCACGTAGAGGCAGCCGCAGCCGCCCGCGTCGGCGTACACGTACCAGTCCTGGCCCTGGCGCTTGATCTTGAAGATCTTGTGCTGGGGCAGGCTGTCCAGGTGGGCCTTCTGGGCCGGGGTTTTGGGGTTTTGGATGTTGAAGCCCGAGGCAACCAGCACGCCGCCGGTCTCCTGGGCGTGGTTCTCCTGGACCGTGGCGCAGCCGGTCAACAGCAGCAGGGCAGCGCAGAGCAGCCATAGTCGTCGCATGTGATTTCTCATATTCAGCGGTTTTCCAGGTCAGAGAAGCAAGGCCAGCCGCCCAGGCTCTCGGCGGCAAGAAGGCCTCGGATGATGGCCCGGCTCAAGCAGTCGGCCGCGGCCCGGCCGATCTCGGTGAGCGCCGTGGCCGCCGGCGGGCCGAACAATCCCGGGGGCGAGGGCAGGGGACGGCCGTGGGTGCTCAGGGCGAAGACGGTGTCCCCGTCGAACATGGTGTGGGCCGGGCGGATGGCCCGGGCCAGGCCGTCCTGGGCCATCTGGGCCATTTTGGTGCACTGGGCCTTGTCCAGGGCCGCGTCGGTGGCCACCACCGCTATGGTGGTGTTCTTGGCCGGCTGGGGCGGCCAGGGAGGCAACACCTTGGCAGCGCGCGCGGGGCCGAACTCATTCGCCACTTCCAAACGCTCCTCCCACAAGCGGCCCGTGGCCGGGTTCAGGAGAGAGCCCAGGGAGTTGATCGCCACCAGGGCGGCTATGGTTGTGCCGTCTTCCAGCACCTCGCTGGCCGAGCCCAGGCCGCCCTTGACCCCGCCGGCCACCGCGCCCATGCCCGCGCCCACACAGCCCAAGGCCACGGGTTCGCCGCTTGTCGCCTCGCAGGCCAGGCGGCCCCACTCCGGCGACACCGGGGGCACGAAGTCAGCCCCCCGGCCCAGATCGAAGAGCACTGCCGCCGGCACGATGGGAGCCACGTGCCCCTGGTCGTCCAGGGGGAAGCCCAGGCCGTGCTCGGCCAGCCAGCGGGCCGCGCCGTCCGCGCAGGCCAGGCCATAGGTGGAGCCGCCGGTGAGCACCACCGCCTGCACCCGTTCCACCAAGTTGATGGGGTCCAAGAGGTCGGTCTCGCGGGTGCCGGGAGCCGCGCCGCGCACGTCCACCCCGGCCACCGCTCCCTCGGGCGGGCAGAGCACCACCGTGCAGCCGCTCAGGGCCGCGCGGTCGTGGTGGCAGCCTACCTTGAGGCCGGATACGTCGGTCAGGTCGTTGTTGGGGCCGGTCGTGGTCACGGTATCACCTCCAAGCGATGCAGCCTGATATTAGGCAGGTTTGGCCGCGCTTGGCCAGTGGTTGTTTAGGGGCGGCGGCAAAAGGGCGGGCAGGGCGCCTTTGGGCTTGTTTCCAAACGGCGACTCTGGCAGCTTGGGGTTGCGCCCCGGCGCGTCAAGACCACCGCCTTGCGGAGAGAGACCATGCGCCTGAAATCGATCCTGTCCCTGCTGCTAATCGCCCTGTTGCTCCTGGCGGGCTGCGCCGTTCAATCTCAGCTGAACCGTAGCGAGCTGAAGCCGGGCTACCAGGCCGAGCCCCTGAAGCGGGTGATGGTGGTGGGCTGGTTCGAGGACCGCACCAACCGCATCAAGTTCGAGAACGAGTTCGTGCACCAGTTCCGCCAGCACGGGGCCACGGCCGTCACTAGCCTGGCGGTGCTATCCAAGGCCAAGGAATACGACAAGGCCGAGATTATGCGCCAGGCCAAGCTGCAAAAGGTGCAGGCCATCTTCGCGGGCTATCTGCTGGTCATGGACGCGGCGGACAAGTCCACTCCCACCTACAACCAAGATTTCTACAGCATTGCCCCGGGCATCAACCCCTCCTCCCGGGTGCCCACTAGCTACTCCCAGGTGCAGCACAAGATTCGCATCATCACCCAGCTCTTTGACCTGAAAAACAAGAAGCCCTACTGGTCGGCCGAGACCCAGATCGAGAAGGCCGAGACCGTGGGCGACGTGCTGCAGAACCTGGCCATTACGGTCATGGGCGACCTAAAGGCCAAGGGGCTGGTTAGGTAAGTAGCTGTAGAAAAAAGGGTGGGGCATATAGCGCTTTCCGGCCCCCGGAACGCAAAGCCGTGCCCCGGCCTCTAATCCCGCGGGGCCAGCACCACCGCCTCGCCGCCAGATAGAAACAGGCCCCGGCCATTGCTGACCGGGGCCTGTGGTTTGTGCGAAGCGGGGTGGGGAAGGGGCCTTACTTGGCCGCCGCCCACTCCTTCACCTGGTCAGGGCTTACGATATCGCCGTACTTGGCCCGGAGGTCTTCCAACTCGGCCTTCTGCTCGTCATAAATAGCGAACAGCTTGTCCGGGATGTTCTCCTCCTTCTTGAAGGCGTCGTACTGCAAATCGATGCGGGCCATGATCTTGTCGATGTAGAGCGAGAACTGCTTGTTGTAAAGCTCCTCGGGGTAGTCCTTGGAGAGCAGGTCGCTGAACATGGCCTTCAGGTCCGCGTAGGTGGGCAGTAGGCCCACGGGCGAGTAGATAGTCTCCACCTCGCCGTGCACCAGGCGCTCCAGCCAGCCCAGCCACACCTTCACGTCGCGCTTCTCGCCCAACAGGGCGCTGCCTTCGCCGCCGCGCGCCTCGTGGGTCAGGAAATAGTTGAGGCCGGCCATGATGGGCCGGTTGGCTTCGCTGATTTTGTCGCTGTTGAAGAAGTCGAACTGGGCCACCATGTTGTCGCCCAGAGCGCCGGGGATGAAGGGCTGGTTGGCCCAGGGCTGCCGCTTGACGCCGGTGGCGCCCACCTCGGTGGCCGTGGCCTTGCTCACGATGCTGGCCCCGATGACCACGCCTTCATCGGCGTTGCGGGCCACGCGCACCGGAGGCATGGTGTCCGCGTCGCGGCCATTGTAGGTAAAGACCTTGGTCACCACGCCGGCCGGGTCTTCCATCTTGGGGCTGTAGTTGTTCAGGCTGGAGGCCCGGATGGTGAAGCGGGCGTTGCCGTGGGACAGGGGGATGGCCTTGCCGGCATCGTCGGTCTTGCCGGCGAACCATTCGCCCTGGAAGTTGAAGCCCTTGTCCGGGTTCTCCTCGCCGCTGCCGATCCAGTAGGGCACGCCGTCCACCACCAGAACGTTGGAGAAGATGACCTCATGGCCTTGCTTGCGCAGGATGTCCATGATCATGGGGTCGTCGGTCCAGTTCACGTCCTCGATGATGCCGAAGATGCCGCTCTCGGGGTTGATGCTGCGGATGGTGCCGTCCTCGGAGATCCAGATCTGGGCCAGGTCGTCGGAGATGAACTCCTCGCCCACCATGGCGGTGGTGGTCTTGCCGCAGCCGCTGGGGGCGGCGCCGGCGAAGAAGGTCACGCGGCCGCCGGGGCCCTGGAGCCCGGTGATGAACATATGCTCGGAGAGTTCCTCGCCCTGACGGTAGTATGTGGCCCGGTCCACGGCAAAGCGGTGGTTGCCCTTTTTGAGCAGCAGGGTGTTGCCCGCGTAGGTGCAGAAGGTGGAGTAGGTGGTCTGGTGGGAGCGGTCCATGAACACCCGCGCGTTGGGCAGATCTTCGGCGCGGTTGGCCCCCTGGGAGTGCACGTTGGTGAAGAACAGGCCGGCGCGGTCCACCTCGGCGTCGAACTGATCGAAGCAGTTGCGGTAGAGCAGCTCGGCGGAGTGGCACACGTACAGGGAGGTGGTCATCTCGATGGCCGGGATGGCGGCCACGGCGCCCACGGGGCCGCGAGAGTAGAAGCCGATGACCAGGGTCATGCCGGCCATCATGCCGACCATGTGCTCCTTGACGTAATTATAGGCGTCGTCACGGTCGATGCGGTTGGCCAGGGAAGAGACCTTCTCATCGGGGTTGGCGATGTAGAAGGTGCGGTCCACGATGCGGGCCTGTTCCTGGGCCAGATCGTAATGGATGGTGTGGCCGGGGATATTGAGCTTCTTTTCCTCGTTGTCCTCGACCACCAGCTCCTTGATGCGGGCCACGTCGGCGTCGCTGCCGTCGTTGACCAGTACCTTGGCGGGCTTGCCCAGGGCGATGGCGTTGGCAATCTTGAGGCGGGCTTCTGCGTTGATGATCTTTTCGATCTTGGCGAAATCAGCGTCGTCCATGGAATCACGGAAGATGCGTTTGACTTTCTCGGCGTCTTTAACGCCGCCGATATCGGTGAGGATATCGACGCCTTTTTTAAGCTCCAGCATGGATAACTCCCTTGTGGCCCACCGGGCAAAAAAGGCGGGCCTTTACATGAAAACGTGGATGCTTTGAAAGCCCACAAGCGGGCTGGTCAAGTTTCCGGCGGAAGAGGGCTCTGGCGGGCCGCCTTCCATTCTCAGCCTCCGGGCGGCTGAAAGGGTTTCATTCTATAGCTTGCCGATTCCGCGCGTCAAGAGACCAAGCAGGGCAATGCCTTTGAATCTCGCGGAATTTAGCCCGCCATGCCTACCCATTTCCAAAAGTTTACATAATATATCTTATGCGAAGTACTTGTGTAAAATCAAGGTGACGCCGAACGCCAGAACTCAGCGCCACGCCATGAGCGCGAGCACGCCCCAACCAAGATAGTCACAGGTAATGTGGTGAGCCCACTTGGCCGCCTCGTAGCGTTCAGAGCCACCAGAATGGCAAGCTATCTTTGTCAAACTAGATTAAGAAATAGCCTCAAGCATTAGTTATTTCATGTATAAATATGGCTGCACTAACACCTTGTGCCTGGCTGGCTCATGGCCCTAGAATATTAACAAGACCTTCACGGAGAAGCTTCCATGACCAAGTTCATGCCAGCCCTGATTCTCGTTCTCGCCCTGCTGACCGCCGCGCCGGCCCTGGCCGCGCCGCCCTCGGTTACCCCCCAAGGCAGCGCCCTGTCGCTCTACAGCCCGGCGCCCCGCTTCCAAATTTTCCAAGCCCCTAGGCCCTACGGCGGTATGCTCATGGTGGACACCAAGACCGGGCAATCCTGGCAGCGGGTCATTGTCAACACGCCCCAGGGCATCCAGATCCGCTGGGTGGAGTTAAAGCGGGTGGACAAGTTCCCCACGGGCAACGAAACCATTCTCTGGGATTAGGCCAGGCCCTCCCAGATTCGGCGCAATACATCCGAGGCCCGGACCGCGCCCGACAAGGCTGGTTCGGGCCCTTCGTATTCCAGGCTGAAGGCCCCGCCATAGCCGGCGTCCTTGAGCAGCTTCAACTTGCCTTGATAATTAAGCTTTAGGGCCTCCTGTTTTGGCTGGCCGCCGTAGGCCTTGTAGTGCACATGAAGCGCACTCGGGGCCAGCGCCGCCACCCCGGCATAAGAGTCCTGGTCCTCATACCAATTGTCCAAATCAAGGCATATGCCTGTTTTAAAAGCGCTAATTTCTCCGCCGTTAATATTGTATACAAGATTCAACAGGTCGTCCGGCCGTCCGCTTATGCCCCAGTGGTTCTCCACACCCAGGGCTAGGCCCAGGGATTCGGCCTTCTCGGCCAAGGGAGAGAGCGCCTCGCGGGCTGCCTGGTGTTCTGCTTGGCTCTTCGGAGGAGGCGTGCGGCCGTGGCTTCCCCGGTAGCCGCTCATTTGCGCGGCGCTCAGGCACAGTCCATAGAACAGGCGTCCGGCCGGGCCCAGGGGCGTGGCCAGCTGGCTGGATTTCGGCCGCAGGACGGATAGCCATTCCAGGGCGCCGTTGAAGTTCAGCCCCCCTCCCCCCAACCCTACCCGCACGAAACCCACCCCCAACTCCGGGCAGGCCCCCATCAGGTTCAAGGCGCGCCGGATCTGCAAGGCTCGGCGTTCGGGCGAAACCATATATTCCAGGTTGAGACTCAGGCCCCCCTGCCCCAAACCGGCCTGGCGGCAGGCATCGCCCAGACGGGCCAGATCCTCGCGGCGAAAGGAAGGCAGCAGGCGGTCCAGCCACTCCACCCCGTCGAAGCCGTGCTCCGCCGCCAGGGCGGGCAGCTCCCGCCCCGCCCTGCCCCGCAAGGCGTCGCGCAGCAGGGACACCTGGGCCAGCCACACCTGCATCAGAGCTCCTCGTTGAACCCCAGGTGGTCGGCCAGGTGGGCCAGGTCATGGAAAACGGCGTGGGCCTGGGACAGATGCTCGGGCCCCAAGGTAGTGCACAAGGCGTAGCAGGTGGCCCCGGCGGTCACGGCCGCGGCGATGCCCGCGGGCGCGTTTTCCACCACCAGGCATTGCTCCGGCTCCAGGCCCAGGCCCTGGGTGGCTCGCAGATAAGGCTCGGGGTGAGGCTTGTGGGCGGATACCATCTCAGAGCTCACCACGACCTGGAAGGCCTCCAGCATGTCCGGAGGCAGGCACTCGCGCACTTGGTCGCCGCGTGAGCTGGTCACCAGGGCCAGGGGCACCTGGTGCTCGCGCAGGGTAGCCACCAGTTTGGCCGCGCGGGGATAGGGGCGCACCAAGTGGGCATACTCGCCAAGGAAAAGGCTGCGTTGCTGTTCCAGGAGCATGAGCATGAACTCGTCGGGCCCGTACTCCGGCTCCAGGCCGCACTTGCACATCAGGCCCTGCAAAACCCCGGTTTGCAAGCAACCCTCGTGCGCCAGAATGAACTCGCGGTCCACCCTCAACCCGGCCTCGCCCATGACCTTGAGCCAGGCCGAGGCGTGGTGCTCCATGGAATCCAGAAGCACGCCGTCCAGGTCGAACAGCACCGCCTTGTGTTTGAGATTGTGGTTCATGCCGTGTCTTTCGTGTCCATCTCAAGGCTGTTGATCACCCCATGGCAGCGGCAGGCCGTGGCCACCAGCCAACGTCCTCCCTGAGCGGCCAGGCGGTCCCGCAGGGCCAGCAGCTCCGATGCGCGGTAGCCGCCCACCCCGGGGGCCAGCTGGTGGCTGCGCACCACGGCGGTGGCGTGGCCGGGCAGGGTCATCCGGGCCAGGCGGTCGAAAAGGTTCTCGCCCCGGGGTTGGCCCGTGGCGGTGCACAGGCCGGCCGGTTCGGGGCAGTCGTCCGGGCAGAGAAAATCGGCCCGGCTGAGGAACCAGCCCCCATCCGGAGCGGGTATGCGGCTGGGAAGGTCGGGCAGGGCCGCCAGGGGCGTTTCCTGGGGATGCGCCCCCAGCTCGGCCCGCAGCCAGTCGGCCAGCAGATGGCGCGGGATGGCGGGAATCACCCATGCGAGGGGATCATCCGAGGCCAGCGCGCGGCGCAAGGCGGGCACGCCCTCTTCCCGATAAAGCTCCACGCCGCCGCGCCGGGCCAGCTCTTGCAGCTCCGGCCCGGGCCGGGGCTCCGCCAAGGCTCTCACCTTGGCCCCCAGGCGCTCCAGGGCCAAGCGGCCGAAGCGCCCTCCCCCGATTACCAGGATCTCGCGCCTAGCACTCATTGGCCCGCAGGCCCTCCAGGGTTTTGCGCGCCTGGCTGGAGTGCTTGAGGATAAAGTCCAGGTCCGCGCAAGGGAACTTAGGACAGGGCGCGCAGGTGGCCCAGCCCTTGGATTGCACACATGAGCGCACCGCGCACACCCGGCAATGCCCGAACAGGGGCGCTTCCGAGGCATGGCAGCCTTGGCAGGATATCTGCTCGGGAGTTATATCCGCCTGGTAGATGCGCGACCATTCCTCGGCGGTTTGGCGGCGCAGCGCCTCGTCGTCATTTTTCCAGGCCAAGTGAGCCGGACAAAGGGAACAGTCCAGGCCGCAACAGGCGATAATGCTCATGCTCGCATCCTTATCCCGCCATAGGGTGGCTATCCTCGGTTGCATAGGTAATGTTATTATAGACCAACATGTTGGAAAGACTATAACCGCTCACGGTTAAGCACATGGCAAACCCAACCCCGGTTCCCCGGAAACAGCGTCGTACAATTCTCTACGGGGTAGTGCCCGTGATCCTGGTGGCCTTGATGGGCATCGCCATGTCGGTGCTGGTATACCGCTTTGCCGAAAACTGGGAGGCCGCCCAGTTCAGGGGGCGGATACAGTTGGAATCGCGGAACCGCATCGAGGCGGTGAGCGAAGCTCTCCACAAGATGAGCTCCCTGCTGGCCAACCTCCAGACCCTTTACCGAGGCTCCGAGAAGGTCGACTACGGAGAGTTTCAAACCGTGGCCCAGGGTTTCGTCGCGCGGACTCCAGGCGTGCTGGGCCTGGCCTGGGTGCCCAAGGTGGCCGGAGTCCGCCGCCATGAGTTCGTGCAATCGGCCCGCAAGGAAGTTTCGCCGAACTTCGCCATCAAGCAGGTCACCCGCGAGGGCAAGATAGTGCCGGCCGGCCGGGACATCTTCTATTTCCCGATCCTGTATGTGGAGCCGGGGGCCGCCAAGTCCCAACTTCTGGGCCTGGACCTGGCCAGCGACGAGGTGCTGCGGGAGCGCCTGCTGCACGCATGCGAGTCAAAAAGCCTGGTAACCACCACTCGGCGGCGTATCGGCGACTCCCCCCAGAGCCGCGATACCATAACCATGTTTGAGCCTATATCCTCGGGTTTGCGGAGCAAAGGCGCGGACCTCTTGCCCCCATGTCCGGGGTTCTATGGCTTCCTGGGCGGCCGCTTTAGCTTCGGCATCATTTATGAACAAATCCTGAAGCGTTATCCTCCGGCGGGCATCGACATAATGGTGTTGGATTTGAAGGCCCCGCCCGATGACCGCATGCTTTATCTGCATAGCTCGCGCACCCGGGAAGGGCCCGTCAACCCCAAGACGATTTCCGAGGATAGCAGCCATTCCAGCCTGACCTTCAGCCGGGACTTCCGTTTGAGCGGCGGAGTCTACCGTGTGGTCTGCGTTCCCACCGTGGCCTACCTGGAAAGCGGCCACACCTGGCAGCCCCTTACGGTAGCCGGGCTTACCATGCTGCTGACCCTGGCCTTGGTGGTCTACCTGTTGCAGAACCTCCAATCGGCCCGCCGCCTGGAGGCCAGCAACATAGCCCTGGATGAGCAGATCAAGGAAAGGGAAGACGCCCAAAAGAAAGCCGAGACCAGCGAGCGCCGCTTCCGGGCCTTGTTCGAGGGAAACCGCGACGCCTTGATGGTTGTGGACCCGGACAACGGCTATTTCTTGCGGGCCAATCACTCGGCGGTGGAGCTGTTCGGATGCGGCTCCATGGAGGACCTGCTCAGGCAGGGTGTGCTAGCGCTCTCTCCCGCGGTGCAGCCGGACGGCCAATCCTCGGAGCACCGTATGTACGAGGAGCTTCAGCGCGCCATGGAACACGACGGGGCCTTTTTCGAATGGACCCATCGCCGCGCGGACGGCACCTGGTTCCTCAGCGAAGTCTCCCTGAGCAAGGTGCGCGTGGACCAACGCGATGTCATTCAGGCCGCGGTGCGCGACATCACCGACCAGAAGCGGCGCCTGGAAGACCTGGCCTTATTGGCCAGCGTATACGAGAACTCGGTGGAAGGCATCGTCATCACCGACGCCAACGGACAGATAGAGCGGGTCAACCCCGGCTTCGCCAAAATCACCGGCTATTCGTCCTCCGAGGTAGTGGGCCAAAATCCCCGGGTACTCAAATCGGATCGTCACGACTCCGTTTTCTACCACCGCATGTGGCAGGCGCTCGAAACACGGGGCCAATGGAGCGGGGAGATATGGAACCGCCGCAAGGACGGAGAAATATATCCCGAATGGCTCACCGTCAACCGGATCGCCGACGACAACGGACGCACCGCGCACTACGTGGGCGTGTTCCACGACATCTCGGACATCAAGCGCTCCGAGGAAAAGCTGAGCTACCGGGCCCAGCACGATCATCTCACCGGCCTGCCCAACCGGGTGCTGTTCTATGACCGCCTGAACATGGCCATGGCTTCGGCCAAGCGCACCAATACCGGGGTGGGGGTGTTTTTCCTGGACCTGGACAACTTCAAGAACGTGAACGACACCCTGGGCCACCTGGCCGGCGACGAGGTGCTGAAGGAGGTGTCTCGCCGTCTGGAGCTGGTGTTGCGCTCGGAGGACACCGTGGCCCGCCTGGGCGGCGACGAGTTCCTCATCGCCCTCACCCGTTTGGCCGACCCCAGCGAGGCGGTGCGCGCGGCCCAGCGTGTCCTGGATGCGTTGCGGGCCCCCATCAAGCTGGGCGAACAACAAGTCTACATCGGAGGCAGCGTGGGGATCAGCCTGTATCCCCAGGACGGCGATGACGCGGACACCCTGATCAAAAACTGCGACATCGCCATGTACCGGGCCAAGAACCAGGGCAAGAACACCTATGCCGTGTTCACCGAGGCCATCAGCGAGGCGGTGGTGCGGCGCTTCACCCTGGAGAACGAGCTGCGCCAGGCAATGGCCCAAAAGTCTTTCTGCCTGCATTACCAGCCCAAGGTGGAAGCGGCCACGGGCAAGGTAGTGGGCACCGAGGCCCTGGTCCGCTGGCAAAAGTCGGACGGCGAGCTGGTCTTCCCCGACGAGTTCATTCCCTTGGCCGAGGAAACCGACATCATCTACGAGCTGAGCCCCTGGGTCCTGAACAAGGCGTGCGAAGACCTGGCCAGCCTGCACAAGATGGGGCACGAGGAGCTCACCGTGGCGGTGAACCTCTCGGCCAAGCAGTTCCAGGACAAAAACCTGACGGAACAAGCCACCGCCGTAATCGGTAAATACGGTCTGAAGGCCCGCCACCTCTCCTTCGAGATTACCGAGCACACCATCATGACCAACGTGGAGCTGGCCGCCGAGATCATGCGCCGGCTCAGCGAGTTGGGCATCAAGGTGGCCCTGGACGACTTCGGCACGGGCTACTCATCCCTGGGCTACCTGAGCCGCCTGCCGCTCAACGCCATCAAGATCGACAAGTCCTTCGTGGACGACCTGCCCCAGAGCCCCGAGGCCTCGGTGGTGGCCCGCACCATCATCACCCTGGCCCACGGCCTTTCCTTCAAGACGGTGGCCGAAGGGGTCAGCGTGCGCGAGCAGCTGCATTTCATGCAGGAACACGGCTGTGACGAGATACAGGGCTACTATTTCTCGCGCCCCCTGCCCCTGGACCAGCTGGCCGAGCTGCTGGAAGAGACCCCCCGCTTCGACGTCAGCTGAGCTGAAGCCAACAGCACAAAAAAGGGGCCAGCCCGTACGGCTGGCCCCTTGATGTTTTTTGGAGGCGGCGACCGGATTTGAACCGGTGAATAACGGATTTGCAGTCCGCTGCCTTAGCCACTTGGCTACGCCGCCTTTATGTACAAATCACCCGTGACTACGGCCTGTTATCGGCCAGGCCCCGAGTGGGTCAAATAATATCGGCCCCTTGCGGGAGTGTCAAGGACAAAGGGCCTTGTGGAGCACCTCCGGCCGCCCCCCTCCTCCGCCCTTTTGCCAACAAAAAGCCGGCCCCCGAAGGAGCCGGCTTTTGCGTTGCTTTTGGAGCGGGAGACGGGAATTGAACCCGCGACTTCAACCTTGGCAAGGTTGCACTCTACCTCTGAGTTACTCCCGCCTTGCGCAGACGAATCTTACAGTATCCGCCCGTTATGTCAAGGCTAAAACTATCAACTAATTTCATCGCGGCCCATATAGAGCCGGTTGAAACGCACGAAATACCTGAGCCCGGAGACCAGGCTGACCAGGGTGGCCGCCCACAGGGCGATGGTGCCCCAATACTGCGGGTCCACCACGCCCACCATGCCCGGCAAAATCAGCAGCAGGATGGCCAGCATCTGCAGGGCGGTCTTGGCCTTGCCCCAGCGGTCGCTGGGCACGGCCAAGTCCTGGGTGGCGGCCACGGCCCGGAGGCCGGTCACCGCCACCTCGCGGGCGATGATGATGATGGCGGCCCAGGCGGCGGCCCGCCCCAGGGAGACCAACATGATCAACATGGAGGCCACCAAGAGCTTGTCGGCCAGGGGGTCCAGGAACTGGCCCAGCAAGGTCACCTTTTTCAGGCGACGCGCCAAAAAGCCGTCGGCCAGGTCGCTGAGGCCGGCCACGAAAAACAAGATCCCCGCCGCCCAATGCCACCCTTCGGGCGGCATATAGAGCAACGCCACCAGCAGGGGGATGGAGCCCACCCGCACCAGGGTGATCAGGTTGGGCAGGTTGAACACCTGCTCTCTTTTGGGGATGGGGGTCATGCCCGGACCGCTTCCGCCTCTCTAGCCCTTGTTGGCCTTTTCCCAGTCCGCCAGGAAGGCGGCCAGGCCCTTGTCGGTCAGGGGGTGCTTGAGCAGCTGGCCGATGACCTTGAAGGGGATGGTGCACACGTCGGCGCCCATGAGCGCGGCGCTGACCACGTGCATGGGATTGCGGATGCTGGCCACCAGCACCTCGGTGTCGTAGCCGTAGTTGCCGTAGATGTCCACGATCTGCTGGATCAGCTCCATGCCGTCGCTGCCCACGTCGTCCAGGCGGCCCACGAAGGGGCTGATGTAGGTGGCGCCGGCCTTGGCGGCCAAAAGGGCCTGCAAGGGGCTGAAGCACAGGGTCACGTTGACCTTGACGCCCTGGCTGGAGAGCGTCTTGATGGCCTTGAGGCCCTCTTCGATGATGGGCACCTTGATCACCACGTTGTCGCCCCAGGTGGCGTACTTGGCGGCCTCGGCCACCATCTCGTCGTGGGTCACGCCCACCACTTCCACGCTCACGTCGCCGGGCACCACTTCGAGGATTTCCTTGATGCAGGACTCGAAGGGCTTGCCGGTCTTGGCCACCAGCGAGGGGTTGGTGGTCACGCCGTCCAATACGCCCAGGCTCTGGGCCTGCTTGATTTCCTCGATATCCGCGGTGTCGATGAATATCTTCATTGCCTTGTTACCTCCTAATGCCCAAAAAAATTATCAGCAGCCGCGCCGCTGATCTCACGCCCCGAGGGCCTCTAGGCCCCTTTTCGTTTGGCGTCCACATAGGCGTCGCGGCATTTCTTACTGCAGAAAAAGCGCTCCTGCCCATCCACCCAGGCGCTTTTCGCCTCGTGTTTGGGCAAATAGGTTCCGCATTGCGGGTCCTGGACCATAACGTCCATCACCTCGCCCTGGGCTTGGCGCTTCTTACGGGCCTGGGCTTCGGCCCCTCCGGCCAGATAGCGCTTGAAGGCCTTGTAGCCAAACCATATCAGAAAACCCACGATGGCGATCTGGACCAGGCGGATCAATCCCACTCTATGCGCCTCACCTCCTGGGCGGCCCGCTCCTGGGCGGGCATCCGGTCCCACAGCTGGCCTGCCGTGAGCCTCAGGCCGGGTATGACCAGCTCCGGGGCCAGCTCGGCCAGGGGTATCAACACGAAGCCCCGCTCGGCCAGGCGGGGATGGGGCACGCTGAGCTCGGGCAGACTGATGATCTGGCCTCCAAACAGGAGGATGTCCAGGTCCAGGGTGCGCGGCCCCCAGCGTTCCCGCCGCACCCGTCCTCGCTCCTGCTCCACGGCCTGCAAGCCGGCCAGGAGCTCCAAGGCCTCGCCCCTAAAACTACCACGGGCCACGGCATTGAAAAAGCTCGCCTGGTCGGTCTTGCCCACCGGCGCGGTGAGGTACAGCGAACTGACCCCCACAGTGGTGTAGCCGGGCAGGCCGGCCAGGCCCTCCAGGGCGGCGCGCAGGTGTCCCTGGCAGTCGCCCTGGTTGCAGCCCAGGCCCACGAACACCTCATGGGCCTCGGCCACGGGAATTACAGCTCCAGCTTGGCCAGACGCGCCACCGCCTCGGCCATGCGCTCCTTGCTCTGGGTAAGGGCGAAACGCACATATCCCTCCCCGGCCGAGCCGAAGCCGTTTCCCGGGGTGGTCACCACGCCGCACTCGGACAACAGGCGCATGGTGAAGTCGGCGCTCTTTACGCCCTTGGGAACCTGGCACCAAACGTAGAAGGTGGCCTTGGGCTTTTCCACCGAGAACCCCAAGCCCTGCAAGCCGTCCACCAATACGTCGCGGCGCTCGGTGTACATTTGACGCATGTCTTCCAGGCAGCTCTGGTCCGCCTCCAGGGCGGTGATGCCCGCCAGCTGCACCGCGTCGAAGGCGCCGGAGTCGATCTGGCTCTTGACCTGGCCCAGGCCGCCCACCAGCTCGGAGTTGCCCACCGCGAAGCCCAGGCGCCAGCCGGTCATGTTGTAGGTCTTGGACAGGCTGTGGAACTCGATGCCCACTTCCTTGGCGCCGTCCACCTCCATGAAGCTCATGGGGCGGTAGCCGTCAAAGGCCATCTCGGTGTAAGCCGCGTCCGAGACCACGATGATGTTGTACTTGAGCGCGAACTCCACCAGCTCTTTGTAGAAGTCAGCCTTGGCCACCGCGGCGGTGGGGTTGTTGGGGTAATTCACCACCATCACCTTGGCCGCCTGGGCCGTGGCCGGGTCGATAGCCTTCAGGTCGGGCAGGAAGCCGTTCTCTTTTAGCAGGGGCATCTCCACCGGCACGCCGCCCACCAGCAGGGTGGAGGCGGCGTAGACCGGGTAGGCCGGGCTGGGCACCAGGACCACCTCGCCGGGGTTCACGAAGGCCACCGGGAAATGGGCGATGCCTTCCTTGGAGCCGATCAGGGTGATCACCTCGCTGGCGGGCACCAAGTCCACCCCGAAGCGGCGCTTGTACCAACCGGCCGCGCTCACCCGGAAATGGTCCAGGCCCGAGTAGGCGGGATAGCGGTGGTTGGAGGGATCGCCGGCCGCCTGGCGCAGGCTCTCAATGATGTGAGGCGGCGTGGGCTGGTCCGGATCGCCCACCCCCAGGTCGATGATGTCCACGCCCTTGGAGCGAACCTCGTCGCGCAGACGGTCGATCTCCTTGAACAGGTAGGGGGGCAGCAACTTGAGGCGTTCGGCGCGCTGAATTTCCATGATCGGGTCCTTGTGGCTCTTTATTGGTTTATCGTACCGGGTTGGTCAACCGCCCCACCCCGCCGATCTCGATGGTCACGCTGTCGCCCTCCTGCAAGGGGCTGATGCCCGAGGGCGTGCCGGTGGCGATCACGTCGCCGGGGTGGAGGGTCATCACCTGGCTGATAAAGGATACCAGATGATACACGTCAAAAATCATGTCAGAGGTGTTGGTGCTCTGGCGCACCTCGCCGTTGACGATGGCCCGCACGTTGACCTTGGCGGGGTCGATATCCTGGGCGATCACCGGGCCCAAGGGGCAGAAGGTGTCAAAGCCCTTGGCGCGGGTGTACTGGATGTCCTTGCCCTGGAGATCGCGGGCGGTCACGTCGTTCAAGCAGGTGTAGCCCAGGATGTAGGCGGCCGCGTCGGCGGCCTCCACCTGATAGCACTTCTTGCCGATGACCACCGCCAGCTCGGCTTCATGGTCCACCCGCTTGCTAATGGCCGTGGGGCGCACGATCACTTCGCCCGGGCCGATCACCGAAGTGGAGGGCTTCAAAAAGATCATGGGCTCCTGGGGCAAGGCCTTTTTCACCTCGGCCGCGTGGGCCTTGTAGTTCAGGCCCACGGCCACCACCTTGGAGGGACGGCAAGGGGCCAAGAGGCGCACCTGGCTCAGCGGGGCGGTCTGTTTGCCCGGCTTGCCATTGCTGAAGGGGCTTCCTTCGTAGCGCACCAGGCGGTTGCCGCTTATCTGCCCGTAGGACACCTTGCC
Organism: Desulfarculaceae bacterium; assembly: GCA_020444545.1. Taxonomy (NCBI): domain Bacteria; kingdom Pseudomonadati; phylum Thermodesulfobacteriota; class Desulfarculia; order Desulfarculales; family Desulfarculaceae; species Desulfarculaceae bacterium. The sequence goes on from JAHLKT010000002.1 coordinate 688,311, forward strand.
TTCGTGGCTGAAGCGCACGATGCCCTTTTTGCAGCCGATCATATCGCTGTTCTTACTCACAGGCCGGCTCCCTCAATCCCAAAACATCCTGCATGTCGTAAAGCCCGGGCTCCTTGTCCACCACCCACAGGGCCGCGCGCACCGCGCCCTGAGCGAAGGTGTCGCGGTTGTGGGCCCGGTGGGTCAGCTCCAGGCGCTCACCATTGGCGATAAAGTACACCGTGTGCTCGCCCACGATGTCGCCGCCCCGGATGACGCTCACCCCCAGCTCGTCGGAGGTGCGCGCCCCGGTCATGCCCACGCGTCCGTGGCGGCAGGCCTCTTCCGGGTTCCAGCCGCGCACCTCGCACAGGCCTTCGATGAGGCGCACCGCCGTGCCGCTGGGCGCATCCTTTTTCTGGTCGTGGTGGGCCTCCACCAACTCCAGGGCGTAGTCCGGGCCCAGCACCTTGGCCATCTGGGCGGCCACCTTGAACATAAGGTTCACCCCGATGCTCATGTTGGGCGCAAAGACCACTGGCACCTTCTTGGCCTGGGCGATCAAGGTCTTTTTCTGGGCCTCGTTCAAGCCGGTGGTGCCGATAACCGCCGCCTTGCCCAGGGCGGCGCACTCTTTCAGGTGCTTTACGCTGGCCCCGGGGGAGGTAAAGTCGATGAGCACCTGGGCCTCGGCCAAAGCTTCGGCCGGGTCGTCGCCCACCACGCCCTCCACCCCGGAGTGGCCCACCGCCCCGGCCAGGGACTTGCCCACCGCCGGGGAGCCGGGGGCCTCGAAGCCTCCGGCCAGCTCGGCGCCTTGGCGCTGCATGATGGCGCGCACGATGTGCCCGCCCATGCGGCCGGCCACGCCGGCCACGGCTATCTTGACCATTACGCCCCTCTCCTTGCCTGGCCTACATCAGGCCGTAGTTGCTGAGCGCGGCCTTGAGCTTTTCCAGGTTGGCCGGCGCCATCTCGCAAAGCGGCAGGCGCATCTCGCCGCTGGAGATGCGGCCCAAGAGCCCCATGGCCACCTTGATGGGAATGGGGTTGGTCTCGATGAACATGGCCTTGGACAGGGGCAGCACCTTGTAGAAGATCTCGCGGGCGCCTTCCACATCGCCGTCGAACCAGCGCTGGCACAGCAGGCTCATCTCTTGCGGGATGATGTTGTTGACCACGCTGATCACGCCCTTGCCGCCGATGGACAACAGAGGCAGGACCATGTTGTCGTCGCCGGACAGGAGGTCCATCTTGTCGCCGCACAGGTTGTAGATCTCGGCCATCTGGCTGATGTTGCCGCTGGCCTCCTTGCAGGCGATGATCTCGGGCATCTCGGCCATGCGCGCCAGGGTGGCGGGCTCGATGTTCACGCCCGTGCGCCCGGCGATGTTGTAGGGCACCAGGGGGAAGGCGGCTGCCTTGGCCACGGCCGCGAAATGGCGGTAGATTCCCTCCTGGGTGGGCTTGTTGTAGTAGGGCGTCACCAACAGGGCCGCGTCCGCGCCCACCTGCTTGGCGTGCTTGGCCAGGTCGATGGCCTCGGCGGTGCTGTTGGAGCCAGCCCCGGCCACCACGGGCACCCGCTTGTTGACCTGCTCCACCGTGATCTCCACCACGCGCTTGTGCTCGTCGTGGGTTAGGGTGGGCGACTCGCCGGTGGTGCCGCAAGGCACGATGCCGTTGGTGCCGTTTTCGATATGGAACTCGATGAGCTTTCTGAGGCTCTCCTCGTCGACTTCACCATTGAGGAACGGGGTGACGATGGCCACCAGGGATCCCTTGAGCATTTGGGTTTCCTCCCTAAACTTGCAACCAGGCCAGGGCTCCGGCCTTGAGGGTTCCGGAGAAGACGTAATCCGCCGCCCCCTCCAAGTAGACCGGGCCGAATTCTTCGCCTTGGCCCTCGAAATAAACCTTGAGCTTCTCTCCGCTGCGAACCGAAACCGTGATCGGCGATTTCAGACCCGCGGCCTGCCCCAGCATCAGGGCCGAAGCCACCACGCCGGTTCCGCAGGCCAGGGTTTCATCCTCCACCCCCCGTTCATAGGTACGAACCATCAGCTCCCCGCCCTGGGGCGAGGCGAAGTTCACGTTGGTCCCGGCCGGAGCGAAGTGGGCGTGATAGCGCACCTCGCGGCCGATGGGCACCACCGGAGCCGCCTCGATGTCCTCCACGGCCATCACCGCGTGGGGCACGCCGGTGTTTATGCCCGCCAGGCGCAGCGTCTGCCCGGCTGCCTCCAGCTCCACATCCTGGTAGGCGCCGAAAGGCTTGATCATCTCAAGCTTGACCAGATCGCCCACCCAGGCCCGGATGGGCCCGGCAATGGTGTCGAAGAGCATCTCGTCGCCGGCCAGGCCGATGTCGCGGGCAAAGCGGGCGGCGCAGCGCCCCCCGTTACCGCACATCTCCGCCACCGAGCCGTCGGCGTTGAAAAAGTGCCAGCGCCAATCCACCTTGCCCCGCTCCGGGTCCACCCGCTCGCTGGGCTCCATGATGATCAGGCCGTCGGCCCCCACCGAGCGCCGCCGCTGGCAAATGCCCCGGGCCAACAGGGGCATCAGCTCCTCGGGCACCGAGGCCGCGCGGTTGTCGATGAGGATGAAGTCATTGCCCGTGCCGGTCATCTTGACCAGCTCTATGCCCTCCAGGGCCATCAGGCGTTCAATTTCTTGCGTAGTCATTTCGCTGTCTCACAATAGCTTAGGGGCCCCCTGGGGCCCCTACTCCATCCACTCAGGCAGGCTCTCGCCACGCATGAGCTCTTCCACGGTCTCGCGGGTGCGCACCACGGACCAGCGATCGCCGTTGACCATCACCTCGACCGCCCGAGGGCGGGAGTTGTAGGTGCTGGCCATGGAGAAGCCGTAGGCCCCGGCGCTGAGCGTGGCCAAGAGCTCTCCCCGCTGGAAGTCGGGCAGCTCGCGGTCGCGGGCCAGAAAGTCGCCGGTCTCGCAGATGGGGCCCACCACGTCGGAGACCACCTTGGGCCGCATGGAGTCCTCCGCCACCGGCACGATGGCGTGGAAGGAATCGTACATGGCCGGGCGCACCAGGTCGTTCATGGCCGCGTCGCAGATGATGAAGTGCTTGGCCGGGGTGTCCTTGGTGAACAAGACCTTGGCCACCAGCACGCCGGCGTTGCCCACGATGGCCCGGCCGGGCTCCAAGACCAGCTTGAGCCCCAGGGCTCCGATGCGCTGCTTGAGAGCCTCGGCGTACTGGGCCGGGCTGGGCGGTTGCTCGTCGTTGTAGGTGATGCCCAGGCCGCCGCCCAGGTCCAGGGTGTCCAACTCGATGCCCGCGCCCTTGAGGCGGCCGACGAGCACCGCCACCCGTTCCAGGGCGTCGGCAAAAGGCTCCACCTTGGTCAGCTGGGAGCCGATGTGGCAGGAGATGCCCTTGAGCTCCACGTTGGGCAGGGCCGAGGCCGCCTGGTACTGGGCAAAGGCCAGCTCCATGTCCAGGCCGAACTTGTTCTTGGCCAGGCCGGTGGTGATCTTGGGGTGGGTCTGGGCGTCCACGTCCGGGTTGACGCGCAGGCTCACCGGGGCCTTCACGCCCAGGCGGCCGGCCACCTGGTTGAGCACTTCCAGCTCCTGGGCGCTCTCCAGGTTGAACATCAGGATACCCGCGCTCAGCGCCTGCTCCATCTCGGCGATGGTCTTGCCCACGCCGGAGTAGACGATGCGCCCGGCGGGCACGCCCGCGGCCAGGCTGCGGCTCAATTCGCCGCCGCTCACGATGTCCGCCCCCGCGCCCTGGGCGGCCAGGGTGGCGATCACCGCCCGGTTGCTGTTGGCCTTGACCGCGAAGCAGATCAGGGCGTCCAGGCCGGAGAAAGCCTCGCTGAAGGCGCGGTAGTGGCGCTCCAGGGTGGCCTGGGAGTAGACGTAGGCGGGGGTGCCCACCTGCTCGACGATTTGGCTGAGCGGCACGTCTTCGGCGTGAAGCTGGCCTTGCTTATAAGAAAAGTGGTGCATGATATTATTCGGCCGCAAACCTAAGGGGTTCGTGTCAATGATCGGGTCTTGCAAGTTTTCGCTTATCAGGGGGCGGGCCCGCGGGGCCCGGATTCATGCGGGCAGCTATGCCGCCACGGCAGGCAACCGGGACCAACGCGCGGGCTTGCGTTTGCCCTTAACCGCGCTCTTGATGTTGATCCGGCTCCAGCCCATGATCGACTCGCTGTTTGGTGAAGGGACCAGTCGGAGCTCGTCCCGTGCGGCCGCCAAGCGCGGCTCCAGATAACTTCCCTTAAATTGGCCCTTTTGTCAAGACTGGCCGGGCCCCGAAAAAGGGGACCCGGCCAAGTTTTTACCTAAAACCAGCGGTCAGCTAGGGAAGGTGCACTATATCCAGCACCTCGCTGAATTGGCTCTCGTTGCCCGCCTCGTCCACCGTGGTGATGCGGTAATAGTAGGCCTTCTCGGGCTTGACGCCCTTGTCCACGTACACGTTCTCCACCAACAGGGACTCGTTGACCTTGGTCCAGGGGCCGGTCTTGCCCTTGCGGTATACGTAGTAGCCCGCCACGTCGGCCGAGGCGCTGGGGGTGAAGCGCAGGTAGATGCCCTCCTTGGCGCTGGCCGCGGCCAGGTCGCTGGGCGGCGCGGGCGGTGTCTTGTCAGTGGGCTTAACCTGGGCCCAGGCGCTGCCCACCCCGGGCAGGTTCTTGTCCTTGTAGCCGCGCACCGCGTGCACCCGGTAGGAATACTGCGCGCCGTTGGTCACGGTCTTGTCGGTGAGGGCGGGCTTGGTCAGGGGGCGCTCGTTGAGCTGCTTGGTGCCGTCGGGGCCCTTGCGCATCACGATGTAGCCCGCGATGTCGGTGAGGGTCTTGCCGTCGGCCGAGAGCTTCACCTCGTCCCAGGCCAGCACCACCTGGCCGTCGCCGGGGGCCGCGCTCAGGCTGGCCGGGGCGGCGGCTGGCAGTAGGCGGGGCATTCGGACCAGGGGCGACCTGCCGCTAGCGCGTCCCGCCGCGTCGATGAGCACCACCTGATACAGGGCCTCCTGGTTCACCGGGGCGCTGCGGTCCAGATACACGAAACGACCGCCTTCCTGCGCGCTGGCCTGGCCCTTTTTCTGGGGCTTGGCCGGCAGGTCGAAGCGGTGGTACTTGCGCAGATTGGGCGGGCACGGCGGACAGGCGGGGTCGCCGGTCAGGGGCAGATAGCCGTAGTACAGGCGGATTTCCTCGACGGCCCGGGCGGGGGTGGGCGCGCCGGGCACGCTGAAGCTCACTTGCATGCCCTCGGCCACCGGCTTTACCTCTATGTTGCCCGGAGCCACGGGAGCCAACTGGCTTGAGGGCGTGGGCGGAGCCTTGACCCCGCAGCCCCCGGCCAGAAGGGCCGCCGAGATAATCAACAGAATTGCCGCTAAGCTGAGCCTTCTGGCCATAACCGCTTCCTCGCCTCCTCTAGGGCTGCTTCCACGTTTTGGCGGGCGGTGCCGCCGGGCGATATGCGCCGGTCCACGGCCCGGACCGGATCCAAGGCCTGTTTTAACCCGACTCCCAGCTCGACCTCAAGCCCTTCGCACAACCGGGCGTGATCTTCCTCGCCCAGGTCCTCCAGGGTGCACACCCTTTCCTCGGCCAGGCGCACCGCCTTGCCCGCCACCTCGTGGGCCACCCGGAAGGGCACCCCCTGGGCGGCCAGGTAGTCGGCCAGCTCGGTAGCGTTGAGGAAGCCGTGCCCCACGGCCAGCTCCATGCGCGAGGCGTTGACGTGCATGGTGGAGATCATGGGGGCCATGACCAGCAGGCAGTCCATCACCGTGTCGAACGCGTCGAACACCGGCTCCTTGTCCTCCTGCAGGTCCTTGTTGTAGGCCAGGGGCAGACCCTTGAGCACGGTCATCAGCGCGATCAAATCTCCCATCACGCGGCCGGTCTTGCCCCGCACCAGCTCGGCGGCGTCGGGGTTCTTCTTCTGGGGCATGATGGAGCTGCCGGTGGCAAAGGCGTCGCTCAGGCTGATGAAGCCGAACTCCTGGCTGGACCAGAGCACCAGCTCTTCGGCCAGGCGCGACAAATGCACCTGCACCAGGCTGAGCACGAAGAGGAACTCGGCCGCGAAGTCGCGGTCGCTCACCGCGTCCAGGGAGTTGTTGAACACCGCGCCGAAGCCCAGCTCCCGGGCCACCGAGGCTGGGTCCAGCTTGAAGCTGGTGCCCGCCAAGGCGGCCGCGCCCAGGGGCAAGACCGCCGCGCGGCCCAGGCACCCGGCCAGACGCTCGCGGTCGCGCCAGGCCATCTCCACGTAGGCCAGGAGATGGTGGGCCAACAAAACCGGCTGGGCCCGCTGCAAGTGGGTGTAGCCGGGCATGATGGTGGTGGTGTGCTCGCCGGCCACCTCCACCAAGGCCCGCTGGAAGCCGATCAACGCGCTATCCAGCTCGCGGCCCGCGTCCATGATCCACAGGCGCAGGTCCGTGGCCACCTGGTCGTTGCGGCTACGGGCGGTGTGCAGCCGTCCGGCCGCCTCGCCGATGATCTCCTTGAGGCGCATCTCCACGTGGGTGTGAATGTCCTCCAGGGAGTCGGACCAGGCCATCTGCCCGGCCTCGATCTCGGCGCGCACCTGCTCCAGCCCGGCGATGATCTTTTCAGCGTCGGCCTGGCTCAAGACCTCTTGCCGGGCCAGCATGGCCGCGTGGGCCTGGGAGCCCCGGATGTCCTGCAAATAAAGGCGGCGGTCCACCCCGATGGAGGCGTTGATGCGCTCCATGAGCTGGTGGGGTCCCTCGCCGAAGCGTCCGCCCCAGAGCCTTTTGCCTTTATCGTCAGCCACTTTACTCTATTCCCTAATAGTGCGGTTGAACTACTTCTTGGCCTGTTCCAGGGCATGCCGAATGCGTAGCCGGAGGCCGTTGAGCCGGATGAAGCCGGTGGCGTCGGCCTGGTCGTAGACCGTGTCCGCCTCAAAGGTGGCGATGTCCGGCCTATACAGGCTGTTGGGCGAGCGGCGGCCTAGGACCGTCACGTTGCCCTTGTAAAGCTGTAGCTTGACCTCGCCGGTCACTGGCTCGGCCGCCTTGTCCATCATGCCCTGCAACAGCTCCATCTCCGGGCTGAACCAGTAGCCGTAGTAAATCAGCTCGCTGTAATGCGGGAGCAGGTTGTCGCGGATGCGCAGCACCTCGCGGTCCAGGCACAGGCTCTCCAAGGCCAGATGGCCGGCGCGCAGGATGGTGCCGCCCGGGGTCTCGTACACTCCCCGGCTCTTCATGCCCACGTAGCGGTTCTCCACCAGATCCACCCGGCCCACGCCATGCTTGCCGCCCAGCTCGTTGAGCTTGGCCAACAGCGCCGCGGGGGTGAGCTTCTCGCCGTTGACCGCGATGGCGTCGCCCGCCTCGAACTCCAGGATGACTTCCTCGGGCTGGTCCGGGGCCGCCTGGGGCGACACGCTAAGCACAAACATGTCCTCCGGCGGAGTGGCCCAGGGGTCTTCCAGGATGCCGCCCTCAAAGGAGATGTGCAGCAGGTTGCGGTCGCTGGAGTAAGGCTTGGCCTTGGTTACCGGCACGGGGATGCCGTGCTTGGTGGCATAGGCCACCAGGGCCTCGCGGGAGTTCATGTCCCACTCCCGCCAGGGGGCGATGATCTTCAGGTCCGGGGCCAGGGCCTGGTAGCCCAGCTCGAAACGCACCTGGTCGTTGCCCTTTCCCGTGGCGCCGTGGCTCACCGAGTCGGAGCCGGTGTCGCGGGCGGCCTTGACCTGCCCCTTGGCGATCACCGGGCGGGCCAGGCTGGTGCCCAGCAGATAGCGGGTCTCGTAGATGGCCCCGGCCCTGAAGGCGGGGAACACGTAGTCGCGGACGAACTCCTCTTTGAGGTCGTCCACGATGACCTCGCTGGCTCCGGTGTCCAGGCCTTTTTGGCGGGCCTCTTCCAGCTCCTCGCCCTGCCCCAGGTCGGCCACGTAGGCCACCACTTCGCAGTCATAGGTCTCGATGAGCCACTTCAGGATGATGGAGGTGTCCAGGCCGCCGGAATAGGCGAGCACCACCTTCTTGATGTCTTTTGTCATGACTTTTCACTCTCTTGCGGCCCCATAAGGGCCTCCAGGACGGCCTTTTGCATGTGCAGCCGGTTTTCGGCCTGGTCCCAGACCACCGACTGCGGGCCTTCCATGACCTCGTCGCTGATTTCCTCGCCCCGGTGGGCGGGAAGACAATGTAGCACAATGGCCTCGGGATCGGCCAGGGACAACAGCTCCTTATCCAGGGTGTAGCCGCCAAAGGACTTCAGCCGTTCGCCGGCCTCGGCCTCCTGACCCATGGAGGCCCACACGTCGGTGTTGACCACCTGGGCCCCCTTGATGGCTTCCCGGGGGTCGCCGCTCAGGTTGATGGTCGCTCCCTGCTCCCGGGCGTAGCCAACGATCTCCGGGTCTGGAAGGAAGCCGTCCGGACATGCCAGGTTCAGGGTGAGCCCCAGGGCGGCGGCGGCCTCCAGCCAGGAATGGGCCATGTTGTTGCCGTCGCCCAGCCAGGCGTAGGTGAGCCCGTCCAAGCGGCCGAAATTCTCCTGCACCGTAAGCAGGTCGCTGAGCACCTGGCAGGGGTGATACAGGTCGGTGAGCGCGTTGATCACCGGGATGGAGCCCCAGCGGGCCAGCTCGCTGACCACTTCCTGGCCAAAGGTGCGCACCACCACCCCGTCCACGTAGCGGCTCAGCACCCGGGCGGTGTCCTTGAGCGGCTCGTCGCGGCCCAGCTGGCTGTCCCGCGAGGTCATGAACAGGGTGTTGCCGCCCAGCTGGTTGATGCCCACCTCAAAGGACACCCTGGTCCGGGTGGAGGGCTTGTCGAAGATCAGGGCCACGCTCTTGCCTGCCAGAGGCTGGCCATGGCCCGCGCCCTTGAGCGCGGCCTTGAGCTCGGCGGCCCGGGCCACCAGGCCCCGCACCTCTTCGGGGCTCAGGTCGCGGATGGTCAGCAGGTGTTCGGTTTTGAGCTTCATGACTATTCCGCCTCGGCCAGGACCTGGTCCAGGGCCGCTATGAGTCCGTCGATCTCGTCCCGGCTCACCACCAGGGGCGGCACGAAGCGAAGCACCGTGTCCTGGGTGGCTCCCACGATGTAGCCCAGGTCGCGGAGCTTGCCCACCAGGGGGCCGGCCTCCCGGTCCAGGGCCAGGCCCAGCATAAGGCCCAGGCCGCGCGCCTCCAACACGCAGGCATGCTTGGCGGCCAGCTCCTCCAGCCGGGTCTTGAAGTAGAAGCCCTCGGCCTCGGCGTGCTCCACCAGGCCCCGGTTGATCAGATGATCCAGCACCACCCCGGAGGCGGCCATGATCACCGGGCCGGCCCCGAAAGTGGTGGCGTGGGTGCCGGGTCCGAAAAGAGCCGCCGCCTTTTCCTCGGCCAGGATGGCCCCGGCGGGCAGGCCGTTGGCCAGGGCCTTGGCCAAGGTCATCACGTGCGGAGTCACCCCCCAGTGCTCGTGGGCGAACAGCTTGCCCGTGCGGCCCAGGCCGGTTTGCACCTCGTCGAACAAGAGCAGCGCGCCGTTGGCCTCGCACAGCTCCTTGAGCCCGGCCAGATAGCCGTCAGGCGGCACCACCACCCCGCCCTCGCCCAGGACCGGCTCGGCCAACACGGCGCAGACGTTATCGTCCCAGGCCGCCTTGACCGCCTCCAGGTCGCCGAAGGGCACGTGCTTGAAGCGGGGCACCAGGGGGTCGTAGCCCTTTTGGATCTTGTCCTGGCCCGTGGCCGAGAGGGTGCCCAGGGTGCGGCCGTGGAAAGACCGCTCCATGGTGATGATGGTGAAGGCCCCGTTCTTCTTTTCCTTGCCCCACAGCCGGGCCAGCTTGAGGGCTCCCTCATTGGCCTCGGCCCCGGAGTTGCAAAAGAACACCCGGTCGGCAAAGGAGTTGTTCACCAGCATCTGGGCCACAGCGGCCTGAGGCTCGGTGTAGTAGAGGTTGGACACGTGCACCAGGTTCAGGGCCTGGTTGCACACCGCCTGGGCCACGCCGGGATGGGCGTGTCCCAGGTTCGTCACCGCGATGCCGGCCAAAAAGTCGGTGTACTGCTTGTCCTGGTCGTCCCACAGCCGGCATCCCTGGCCCCGCACAAAGGTGATGGGGGCCCGGGCGTAGGTCTTCATAACGTATTTATCGATAAGCTCCGCGGCTTGCATGGCTCGCTCCTTAAAGCTGGGAAATTTTCTCGCGCGAAAAAACAGCCTTGCTGGGATGCGGCCTTATCGTCGTTTTTGCGGCATGGGTCTGGTCCCCACTTCTTGCTAGCGCTCGCTGAAAATGGTGCCCACGCCCTTGTCGGTGAAGACCTCCAAGAGTAGCGCGTCCGGCACCCGCCCGTCGATGACGTGGGCCCGCTCCACTCCCGCGTCCAGGGCGGAGAGGCAGCAGTTCACCTTGGGGATCATGCCACCGGCGATGACCCCCTCCTCCATGAGTTGCCCGGCCGTGGCCCGGGTCAAGGAGCTTATCAGCTTTCCCTCGGAATCCAAGACCCCGGGCGTGTCGGTCATCATGATCAGCTTGGAGGCGCGCAGCCTTCCGGCCACCGCCCCGGCCACCAGGTCGGCGTTGATGTTGAGTGAGGCCCCGTCCGGCCCCACCCCCACCGGCGCGATCACCGGGATGAAAGCGCCGTGCTCCAGGGCGTGCAGCACCTGGGCGTCCACGCTCTCCACCTGGCCCACCAGGCCCAGGTCGATTATCTCGGGCGGCTGGTCGTCCTTGGCGCACTTGCGGGTCATCTGCATCTTGCTGGCCTTGATCAGCCCGCCGCCATGGCCGCTGAGCCCCACGGCCCGGCCGCCGTGCTGGTTGATCAGCCCCACGATGGAGGTGTTCACCTGGCCCACCAGGACCATCTGCACCACGTCCATGACCTCGGGGCTGGTAACCCTCATGCCGTCGATGAACTCGCAGGCGATGTCCAGGCGCTTGAGTAGCTCGCCGATCTGGGGGCCGCCGCCGTGCACCACCACCGGGTAGATGCCCACGGCCCTGAGCAAAATGACGTTCAGGGCGAAGCTCTGCTTGAGGGCCTCGTCCACCATGGCGTGGCCGCCATACTTGACCACCACGGTCTGCCCCGAGAAGCGCTGGATATAGGGCAGCGCCTCGATCAGGGTCTGGGCGGTCACTTGGGGGTCTAGGGGAGCCATAGCATTTGCTTCCTAAAGAATGTAGCGGCTCAGGTCGCGGTCCGTGCTTATCTCGGACAAGCGCTGTTTCACGTAGGCTGCGTCAATGGCCAGGCTCACGCCGTCCATGTCCGGAGCCTCGAAGCTCACCTCTTCCAAGAGGCGCTCCATCACCGTGTGCAGCCGCCGCGCCCCGATGTTCTCGGTGGCCAGGTTCACCTTGGAGGCGATCTCGGCGATCTCCTTGATGGCGTCCTCGCCGAACTCCAGGGTCAGTCCTTCGGTCTTCATCAGTTCCTCGTACTGCCGGATCAGGGCGTTGTGCGGCTCGGTGAGGATGCGCACGAAGTCCTCGGCGCTCAAGGCGCTAAGCTCCACCCGGATGGGGAAGCGGCCTTGCAGCTCGGGCACCAGGTCGCTGGGCTTGGCCACATGGAAAGCGCCCGCGGCGATGAACAAGATATGGTCGGTCTTGATCATGCCGTACTTGGTGGTCACCGTGGAGCCCTCCACCAGGGGCAGCAGGTCGCGCTGCACGCCCTCGCGGCTCACGTCCGGGCCGTGGCCCGCCTCCCGGCCCGCGATCTTGTCGATCTCGTCCAGGAAGATGATGCCCTCCTGCTCCACCTTGGCCATGGCCTCGGTCACCACCCGGTCCATGTCGATGAGCCGGCCGGCTTCCTCGCCCGCCAATATCTCCAGGGCCTCGGGCACCTTCACCTTGCGGCGCTTGGTCTGCTGGGGGAACATGCCGCCCAGCATGTCCTTGAGGTTCATGCCCATCTCTTCCATGCCCCCGGCCGAGAATATCTCCACCATGGGCGTGGGGCCTTGGGACTGCACCTCCAGGTCCACGTAGCGCTCGTTCATCTTGCCTTCGCGCAACAGGCGGCGCAGCTTGCTGCGGGTGGGGTTGATCTCCTCGCCCACCCGGACCACCTCCAGATGGCCCGCCTCTTCCTCGCCCTTGTCGTCGCCCGGGCGGCGCGGGGGCAAGAGAATATCCAGCAGCCGCTCCTCGGCCAGCTCGCGGGCCTTGGCTTTTACGGTCTCGTGCTCCGCCTCCTTGACCATGTTGATGGCCAGCTCGGTCAGGTCGCGGATCATGGACTCAACGTCGCGGCCCACGTAGCCCACCTCGGTGAACTTGGAGGCCTCGACCTTGAGGAAAGGCGCGTCGGCCAGGCGGGCCAGCCGCCGGGCGATCTCGGTCTTACCCACCCCGGTGGGGCCGATCATGATGATGTTCTTGGGTGCGATCTCGTCGCGCAGGTGCTCGGGCACTTGGCGGCGCCGCCAGCGGTTGCGCAGCGCGATGGCCACGCAGCGTTTGGCGTCGTGCTGGCCGATGACGTACTTGTCCAGCTCGGCCACGATCTCTCTGGGGGTCAGGGTTGCCATTTATAGGCTCTCCACCTTCACCTGGTGGTTGGTGTAAATGCATATGTCCGCCGCGATGCGCATGGCCTCGCGGGCGATCTCCTCGGGCTTCATCCCGGTGTTGCCCACCAGGGCCCGGGCCGCGGCCAAGGCGAAAGGCCCGCCCGAGCCGATGGCCGCCACCCCCTCCTCGGGGTCGATTACGTCGCCCGAGCCGGAGATGATCAAGAGCTGCTCCTTGTCGGCGGCTAACAAGAGCGCCTCCAACTGGCGCAGCACCTTGTCGGTGCGCCAGTCCTTGGCCAGCTCCACCGCCGCGCGGGTTAGGTTGCCGGCATAGGCCTCCAGCTTGCTCTCCAGGCGCTCGAACAGGGTGAAGGCATCGGCCGTGGCCCCGGCGAACCCGGCCAGCACCTGGTCGTGGTACAGCCGCCGCAGCTTGTTGGCGCTGGCCTTCATCACGGTGTTGCCCATGGTCACCTGGCCATCGGCGGCCATGACCACACCTTCCTGGTGACGAATGGCCAAAACCGTGGTGCCGCGCATATTGTTGGCGGGCATCTAGCCCTCCTTGTCCTGGTCATCCCCATGGGCCCGGGGATGGGCTTGATCATACACCTTGAGCAACCGGTCCACCGTCAGATGAGTATACTTCTGGGTGGTGGATAAACTCCGGTGCCCCAGCATTTCCTGCACGCTGCGCAGGTCCGCCCCGCCTTCCAAAAGGTGGGTGGCCATGGCGTGCCGAAGGGCGTGGGGGCTCAAGCGCCGCCCGTGGCTCAGCTCGCCGGCGTAGCGGGCCACCAAACTCTGCACGCTGCGCGGGCTCAGCCGCCCTCCCCGCTGGTTGAGAAACAGAGCCTGCTCCTCGCCGCTGCCCTCGGCCAAGAGTTCGGGCCGCGCCACCAGGTAGCGGTTCAGGGCCTCGGCCGCGCGCGCCCCCACGGGCACCCAGCGCTCCTTGCCGCCCTTGCCGCTCACCACCCTGACCAAGGCCAGGTCAAGGCGCAGATGGCCGATGTCCAGGCCGGTGAGCTCGCTCACCCTGAGGCCGCTGGAGTACAACAGCTCCAGCATGGCCACATCGCGCAAGGTGGCCGCCTGTTGCGCCCGGCTCTGGGCTTTGGCCGCCCCCCGGGACGGGCCTTGCACCAAATGGAAGGCCTCGTCCACGCTCAGCCGGGCGGGCAGATGCTTGCCCTGCCGGGGCGGGGTCACCTGCCGGGGCGGGTTGGCCGCCACCACCTCCCGGGCCACCAGGAAGTCGAAGAACTTCCTCAGGCTCATGAGCTTGCGGGACATGGTGGAGCGCTTCTTCGTCTTCAGGCCGTCGGCCAGCCAGGCCAGCACGTCGTTGTCGTGCACCGAGGGCCAGTCCCACCCAGGCGCGCGATCGCTAAGAAAAGCCGCGAACTCGCGCACGTCGCGCACATAGGCAGCCCGGGTCAGGGGCGCGGCCCCCGCGCCTTCGGCCAGGTATCCCTCGAACGCGGCCAGCAGCTCCGGCAAGGCCTCCCTCGCTCGCTTTCCGTTGCCCTCGCCCGGGGTCCTAACCCCTTGGGCCGCAACGTGAAAAAACAATATCATATCCCGTGAGTGCCATGAAGCAAGTCAAAATAAAAATGCGGCCTCGTTGGAGCCTGGCAACAACAGCAGGAAGCGCGCTGGCAAACGGCAAACCCGACTTCGCTGGACATGGCGGCAAAAATATTTTAACCAGTAAGGGCGGCTATTCGTCCGTCAGGGGGGATAAGAAATAAATGAACAAGAAGCTGTTTGCTCTTTGGGTTTGCCTGGCCTTGGCGGGTATGGCCTGCGCCTCCACCTCTCCCAAGACCGGCACGCTCGGCACCGGTTCCGAACATGTCAACCTGAACCCGCCTGCCACTTTCTATTTGGAACTGGCCTCGGTCCCAGATGACTCTCCCATCTATATGATTTGGGATGATTATTTTGCCACGGTCCCTGGCCTGCTCAAGCCGCCACCCCTGGAGAAGGTGGTCATCCGCAAAGTCACCGCCGCCATGAGTTATCGGGGGCTGGTGCCCAAACCTCGTGGCCAGGCCTCCCTGCGGGTGGTGGCCTCTTTTGACGCCAAAGCCCCTGCCAACCGGATCGGTGACGAGAGCAAGAAGAGCCAGGAAATCAAGTACAAAATCCGCTTCTCCCTAGCGGTGTTCAAGGCCGAAGGCGGCACCAAGCCCGCCTGGCGGGGCTGGTGCACCAGCGTCGCTCCCTTTGACCACGTACTGAACGCCCTCAATATTGGGGTGGCGGCGGTGGTCAAGCATTGGGGCGAGCGGGCCAACGGGGGGACCCGGGTAAATATCCCCAGAGACGACCCGTTATATCGGTTGGTGAGCCAAACGCCCTGACTGCCGGGCGCACTCCGCTTCCGGGCCAGAGAGCCTTTTCCATTACCCTCCCCCAACGGCTTCTTGGGCCCCCCCGGCGGGGCCCACGCTAAAAAAACTCTCCAGCACCAAGCCACCACTTGACTTGTTCCCGGCGCTTGGTTAATTTTGGCCGTTAACTTATCTTTATACCGACAATAGTCATCGCCCGAGCTTTTTTAGGAGCCGACATGAGCAGCGACAAAATCAAGGCAACCAGAACCGTGGCCCTGGTGGGACACGGCGGATCCGGCAAGACCTCCCTGGCCGAGGCGATGCTTTTCAACGCCAAGGCCATCGACCGCCTGGGCAAGGTGGACGAGGGGACCGCGGTCCTGGACTGGGAGCCTGAAGAGGCCAAGCGCGGGGGCAGCATCAGCGCCTCTTTCGGCCACTACTCCTTTAACAAGCACAACGTCAATCTGGTCGACGCTCCGGGCGACGACAACTTCCTCTCCGACGCGGCCGCCGCCCTGCGCGCTGTGGACGGCGTGGTCATGGTGGCCGACGCCATCGACGGCGTGAAGGTGCAGGGCGAGAAGGTCTGGCAGTTCGTGGACGCCGAGGGGTTGCCCGCCCTGGTGGTGGTCAACAAGATGGACCGCGAGCGGGCCGACTTCGACGCGGCGGTCAACATGATCCCCGACATGCTGGGCATCAAGGCTGTGCGCTTGCAGATCCCCATCGGCGCGGCCGAGAGCTTCAGCGGCGTGGTGGATCTGCTGGCCAACAAGGCCTACACCTTTGAAGGCGGCAAGATGACCGTCGGCGATATTCCCGCCGACCTGGCCGACAACGTGGAGGCCGCCCGCGAGGTGCTCATCGAGGACATCGCCGAGGCCGACGACACCCTGATGGAGCGCTACCTGGAGGGCGAGGAGCTCACCGCCGACGACCTGGCCAAGGGCCTGGCCAAGGGCGTGTCCGAGCGCCTGTTCCTGCCGGTGGCCGCTTCCGCCGCGCTCAAGAACATGGGCGTGCAGCCGGTGATGGACCTGATCAACCGCCTGCTGCCCTCCCCCCTGGACCGGGGCGCGGTCAAGGGAGTCAAGCCGGGCAGCGAGGACGAGGAGACCCGCGAGCCCGACGCCGGCGCGCCCTTCAGCGGCCTGGTGTTCAAGACCGTGGCCGACCCCTTTGCCGGCCGCCTGAGCATGGTGCGCGTGTTCTCCGGCACCCTGACCTCGGACATGCAGCTGTTCAACCCCAACCGCGACGCCAAGGAGCGCTTCGGCCAGCTCTACGCCCAGACCGGCAAGACTCAGAAGAATGTGAGCGAGGCCCTGCCCGGCGACATCGTGGCCATTCCCAAGCTCAAGGAAACCCACACCGGCGACACCCTCTGCGCGGGCAACGAGCCCATCCAGTTCGCCGACATCGAACCCCTCCCGGCGGTGATCTCCTACGCCATCGAGGCCAAGGAAAAGGGCGACGAGGAAAAGGTCTTCGCGGGCATCAACAAGCTTTTGGAAGAGGACCCCACCCTGCGCCTGGACCGCGACCCTCAGACCAACGAGGCCCTTCTCTCGGGCATGGGCTCGGTGCACATCGAGACCACCCTGGACCGCCTCAAGCGCAAATTTGGTGTAGAGGTGAACCTCAAGACCCCCAAGGTGCCCTACCGCGAGACCATCAAGGGCTCGGTCAGGGTGCAGGGCCGCTACAAGAAGCAGACCGGCGGCCGCGGCCAATTCGGAGACACCTGGCTGGAGATCAGCCCGGCCGAAGAGGGCGAAGGCTACGTGTTCCTCGACGAGATCGTGGGCGGCTCCATCCCCCGCCAATACATCCCGGCGGTGGAAAAGGGCATCGGCGAGGCCATGTTGGGCGGCGTGTTGGCCGGCTACCCCATGGTGGACGTGAAGGTGCGCCTGGTGGACGGATCTTTCCACCCGGTGGACTCTTCGGAAATGGCCTTTAAGGTGGCCGGTTCCATGGGCTTCAAAAAGGGCGCGGTGCAGTGCAAGCCCACCCTGCTGGAGCCGATCATGAAGCTGACCGTGATGGTGCCCGAGGACGCTATGGGCGACGTGATGGGCGACATTTCCTCCCGCCGGGGCCGCGTGCTGGGCATGGACGCCAAGGGCTCCCTGCAGATCATCAGCGCCCTGGTTCCCATGTCCGAGGTGCTCACCTACCAGCCGGAGCTCACCTCCATGACCGGCGGCCGCGGCGCCTTCACCATGGAGATGGACCACTACGAGGAAGTGCCCGGCGACGTGCAGGCCAAGATCGTGGAAGCCTATGAGCAGGCCAAGGAGGAAGGCAATTAGCTTTCCCGCCGCCATTCTGACCATCAGCGACAAGGCAAGCCAGGGCCGGCGGGAGGATCTCGCCGGCCCTGCGCTCGTCGAGCTCTTGGCCAAGGCCGGCATTACGGCCACGGTGCAGGAGACCGTCTCCGACGATCCCCAGGGCATCGTGGCCGCGCTGAGACGCTACGCCGACGAGCTGCGCCTGCCCCTGGTGGTCACCACCGGCGGCACCGGCCTGAGCCCCCGCGACAACACCCCCGAGGCCACCGCCCAAGTCATCCAGCGCCCGGTGCCCGGCCTGGCCGAGGCCATGCGCGCCGAGGGCCTGAAGCACACCCCCCACGCCATGCTCTCCCGGGGCCTGGCCGGGGTGCGCGGGGCCACCCTGATCATCAACCTTCCCGGTTCGCCGCGCGGCGCGCTGGAAAACCTGGAGGCCGTGCTGGCCGCCCTGCCCCATGCCCTGGAGAAGCTCTGCGGGGACACCAGCGACTGCGCCCGGCCCCTTCCCGAGTAGACATCATGCAAGCATCAGAAGCCAAGTTCGGCCGAGTGTTCATCATGCGCCTGGAAGACGGCGACAGTCTGCCCACGGTCATCGAGGAGTTCGCCCGCGACCAGGGCATCAGCCACGGCCTGGTGGCCTTGCTGGGAGCCTTGGGCGAGGGCGCTCTGGTGGCCGGCCCGGCCGACTCAGAGGCCCGCCCCGTGCCGGTGATCACCAACCCCGTAACCGCTATCCACGAGGCGGCCTGCCTGGGGCTCATCGCCCCCAACGAGAGCGGCGAGCCGGGCCTGCATATGCACGGCGTGTTGGGCCGGGGAGCGGACACCGCGGCCGGCTGCCTGCGCCCGGGCATCGAGGTGTGGCAGGTGGCCGAGGCGGTGATCTTCGAGCTTACCGAAAGCGAGGCGCTGCGGCGCTTCGACCAGGCCACCGGTTTCGGCTTGTTGCAGACCAAGTGACCTCGCGGCGGTTTGACTTCCCCCGCCCCGCCTGTAGACTTTAGCCAGCATCCTTCCTCTTAGAGATTGGCCCAAAATGATACGCTTGCTGACGGGGCGTCTGCGCGGCGCCCTGGCGCTGGCCTCTTATGCCCTGAATACTCTTTTCTGGTCGATACCCCTTTTTGCCATGGCCGCGGCCAAGTTCACCGTGCCCCTGCGGGCCTGGCGGCGGCTCTGCGACCGCGCCTTGAACGGCATCCTGGTGGGCTGGGTGTACGTCAACGGCCTGAACCAGCGTTTCATCAGCCGGGTTAATTATCAGGTCAGCGGCCTGGAGGACGTAAGGCCCGACCGTTGGTACCTGGTGCTTTCCAATCACCAGTCATGGGCCGATATCCTGGTCTTGCAAAACGTGTTCAACCGCAAGATTCCCCATCTCAAGTTTTTCATCAAGAGCGGGCTCAAGTGGATGCCCGTGTTGGGTTGGGCCTGGATGGCCCTGGAGTTCCCCTTCATGAAGCGCTACTCGCGGGAGAAGCTGGCCAAGAAGCCCAAGCTTCAGGGACGGGACATGGACATCACCCTGCGGGCCTGCGCCAAGCTCAAGGCCTTCCCCGCCACCATGATGAACTTCGCCGAAGGCACCCGCTTCAGCCATGCCAAGCGTGACCGCCAGGGCTCGCCTCACGCCAATCTG
Organism: Desulfarculaceae bacterium; assembly: GCA_020444545.1. NCBI lineage: Bacteria > Pseudomonadati > Thermodesulfobacteriota > Desulfarculia > Desulfarculales > Desulfarculaceae > Desulfarculaceae bacterium. Next base: position 707,106 of record JAHLKT010000002.1, read on the forward strand.
CTGCGACCCAAGGCCGGGGGGGCCTCCCTGGTGCTGAACGCCCTGGGCGACCGACTGCACAAGGTGCTCAACGTGACCATCTCCTATCCTCAGCAGACGGGCACTTTCTGGGATTATCTCTGCGGCCGGATGCGCGAGATCAAGATCGTGGTGGAACCCATCGCGGTGGGGCCGGAGCTGGTGGGCGACTATAGCACCGACTCCGAGTACCGGCTTCGTTTTCAGCAGTGGTTGAACAAGGTGTGGTGCGACAAGGACAACGCCCTGAGTCGCCTCAAGGGGCAGTAAGCCGAAACGTCTAAGGCACTGTCAGCAGGTGCGAGAGCCGCTCCCGCGCCCTCTGCCCGTGGCTGCCCGGCCAGAACACCTTCTTGCAGCGCGGGCATGTGGTGAAGCCCTCCGCCGTGTCCAGCACGTAGTCCGGCACCCGACCAGCTACCTGGCCCCGCTCCAGGGGCTCCACGGGCACATTGCAATCCAGACAGCGCGACAGGAACTTGGCCGAATCGGGCCGGAGCCCCAACTCTTCGGCCACCTGGCGGAGCTGGTCCTCCAGCTTGTCGTGGGCCACGAAAACGACGCCAGGGCGTCCTTGCCAGGCCTTGCGGCGGGTGAGCACCGTTTCGCCGGGCGCGGCCTGGGCGGGGGGGCGTTTTACATGGGGGGCGTCGTAACCAAGCAGGCGCAGCCAGCGGGCCAAGCGGCCCAGCATGGCGTCGCAAATAAGCCTCATGGCAGGCGCACCACCTCCAGGCCCGGCGGCAGGCTGGCCTCGAACAGGGCCGGGTCCGGGGATTGGTTTAGCTCCAAGGTGTCGTTGATCAATAGCAGGCTGCGTCCCGTGCCGTCATCGGCCTGGAGCCGCTTGGGGTAGCGCGAGTTCAAGGCGCTTATCATCTGGCCGAAGCTGGTCTGCAAGTTCACCCGGCCCGAGGCGTCCTCCAGCCAGGCGCGGCTAACCACGAAATCGCCGGGATCGAACACCAGCCCCTGGCTGACCTGCCGCCCCGCCTCCACCAGGCGCAGCATCGCGCCCTCCCCGCCCTCCACCGGGCTCACCGTGGCGGCGGAGCCCACGGGCAACAGGGGCGGCGCGCCGATGAGCACCGCGAAGATCTCGCCGGGCGAGAGGCTCAGGCCCAGGAAGCGGGACAGGTTTTCCCGGGAGGCCGTGCCCACATAGGCCCGGTTCTCGCGGAAAGACAAGACGCTCAGCTTGCGGCCGTCCACCACCACCCGCAAAAGGGGCTGGCCAAAGGGCCCCAGCACCTCGGCCCGCAAACGGTCCGGGGCCTGGCCGATGATCACGTGGTCGCCGTGCACCTCGCCCTGGGGAGCCTTGACCTCGATCTCGCCGCGCATGACAAAGCTTTTGACAGCCAGGCGGCGGCTTTCCAGGCCTTGCCTGGCCGCCTCGGGAGTGGGGAGGTTGCTAAGGGTGGTTCCGCCGGGCAGGTGGATGCAGGAGGTTAGCGCCAAGCAGAGCATGAGCGCCAGCAAGGCGTAGCCTATGGTTCGGGTGACGGGCATGAGCTCATTGGCCGCTCGGCGCGTCGCGCAGCATCCGGCGGGCCTGCTCCAGCTTGGAGGTCAGAGCCTTTCGTTCGCCGGGCATAAGCTGCAACGCCTTGCCGTAAGCCTCCACGGCCAGCTTGTAGCGCTTCATCTTCATGGCCGCGTCGCCCAGATGCTCGTAGATCACCGGGTCGCGCCTGCCGCCAGCAGTGGCCTGCTCCAGGTAGTTGAGGGCCTGCTTGTAGTCGCCCTTCTGATAATGCACCCAGCCCAGGCTGTCGAGGATGTAGTAGGCCCCGGGCTCCACGGCCAGGGCGCGCCGGATGTAGCTCTCGGCCGCGTCCAGGTCCCGTTTTTGTTCGGCCAGGGAATAGCCCAGGTAATTCAGGGCGCGGGCGTGGCGGTCGTCCAGGCTGATGGCCTTTTGCATCTGCTCCAGGGCCGCCGGCCGGTTGCCCTCTTTGTCCAGGACCACCCCCAGGCGGAAGGTGGCTTCCGCATTGCCCGGCTCCAGCTTGAGCGCCTGCCGAAGTTCCTGCTCCGCCTCGGCCAGGTTCTTGCTGGCTTCGGCCAAGGCGGCCAGGGCCATGTGCAGGTCCGCCTCGCGGGGGAAGAGCTTCAGGGTTTCCTTGAGCACCTTCCCCGCCTCTTCGGGCTGGTTCAGGTCCAGGAGAATCTCGGCCTGCAACAGGCGGCTCTCCACGTAGAACTCGGAGCTGGGCGGCACCTCCTCCAGCATCTCCAGGGCCTGCTCGGACTTGCCCATCTCCTGCAAGGTAAGGCCCAGGTAGTAGCGGGCCCGGTGCTTCTTGGGGTTCAACTCTAGGATGGCCCGGAACTCGTCGGCCGCCTGGCCGTAGCGCTTTTGCTGCAAAAAGACCAGGCCGATCTTGATGCGAACTTCCAGGTCGTCGCGGCTCAGGCCCTTGAGGATGGCAAACTGGTTCAAGGCCTCCTGGTAGCGCCCGGAGCGCAGATACAGGCGTCCCAGGCGCTCGTGGGCCAGGGTGGATTCGGGATTATGTCTAAGGATGGCCAAATACATGGCCTCGGCACGGGCCAGGTTGCGTTGCAGCTCATAGAGGCGGGCCAGCTCGTACTGAGCCCCCTGCAGATCGGGCGAGAACCTGAGCGCGGCCTGGAAGCTCTTCTCGGCCGCGGCGTAGCGCTTCAGGCGCATCTGGGCCTGACCCAGGTAATACAGGGCAGGCACCAGGTCGGGCTCCTGCTGCACCAGGGGGGTGAGCACTTTTAAGGCCGCCTCGGCCTGATGGTCCTCCAGGTACAGGGTGCCCAGGAGCAGGCGGGCGTCCTCCTGGTCCGGGTTGATGCTCAGGGCCTTTTCATAGGCCGCCACCGCGCGCGAGATTTCCTTGCGGTTGGTGTAGACCCCGCCCAGGAGCAGCCAGCCGTCCACCAGGTCCGGGCTCAGGCGCACTGCCTCGCGGGCCTCTTCCAGGGCCTTGTCCACCTGGTTGACCCGGATTAAGAGACGGGCCATCTCCAGGTGCAGATAGCCGCTTTTGGGGTCCGCCTCCTGGGCCTGGCGCAGGAACTTGATGGCCTCCACCTTGTCCCCGGCCCGCAGGCGCAGTTGGGATTGGGCATAGAGGGCCAGGGAGTCCAGCTTCACCGGCTTGGCCGGGGCGGCCTGGGGCAAGGGCTGGGGCGTGGGAACCTGCCGGGAGGGGCCGGTGGCGCAACCGGTGGCCACCAGCAGGCACAAAGCCAGCCCGGCCGCCAGCCGGAGGGGGCGGAGCACCGAAACCGCGCGGCCCGCGACGGGCCTAATCGCCTTCCACCAAGTCGGCAAACTGTTCCTCGAAGTTGGGTATACGCTCGCTGAGCCGTTCCTTGAGCTTTTCCATGAGCCGCACCTGGAGCTGCCGGATGCGCTCCCGGCTCACGCCGTGCTCCTCGCCCAGGTCGTTCAGGGTCATGGGGTCCTCGGACAGGAGGCGGCGGTCCAGGATGTCTTTTTCCTTGTCGTCCAGAGTCTCGCGCACGGCCATGAGCTCGTCGTGGAAAAGCTGCCGGAGCTCCTGGTTGGCCAGCTCGTCGTCCAGGTCGGGCTGCTCCTCGTCGGTCAGGAAGCTCTGATGCGCCTCGTCGGAGTCCTCGCGCACCGGGGCGTCCAGGCTCAGCTCCCAGGAGTCAAGTCGCTGGGACATCTCGATGACGTCTTTCTCGCTGACCCCCAGGCGGGTGGACAACAGCTTGGGGCCGGGGGTGATGCCCTGGGCCTGGAGCTTTTCCTGCTCGCGCTTGAGATTGTAGAACAGCTTGCGCTGGGCCTGGGTGGTGCCCAGGCGCACCAGGCGCCAGTTGTCCATGATGAACTTGAGTATGTAGGCCTTGATCCAGAAAGAGGCGTAATAAGAGAACTTGATGCCCCGGAAGGGGTCGAACTTCTGCACCGCCTGCAACAGGCCGATGTTGCCTTCCTGGATAAGGTCCAGCAGGTTGCGCATCCAGTAGCGCTGGTGATCCATGGCGATCTTCACCACCAGGCGCAAATTGCTGGTCACCAGCTTGGCGGCCAGGTCAGGGTCGCCGGTCTCGTAATAGGCCTTGGTAAGCTCCAGCTCCTGTTCGCGGGTAAGCAGGGGGTAGTGGCGGGCCTCCCACAGATAGCGTTGCAAGGCGCTGGCCTGGGCGGGGGGGCCTCCGGCGGGCATGGGCACCAGGCCGCCGCCCTCCTTTAAGCCGTCGTCCACTTCAGCATCATCGCCATCGCCGTCCTCGGGCCCGGAAAAGTCCAGGTCGAGCTCCTTGCCCTCCTCGGGGTTGGGCTCCTCCTCGGGCTCGGGGTCCAGCACCTCGGGCTCCACCACCGGCGGAGTCGCCTCGGGGGCGGTCTTCTTCCGGCTGGTGGTGCTGCTTTTCTTTTTGCTGGTCTTGGCCGGGGCTTTGGCTTTGGATTTTGCTTTGCTTTTCTGTGCCATGTCGCCTTTCGCGGCGGGATCTGCCCAAACAGCCTTTGCAGCGCCCATAATTGGGTTAAGATAGGCACCTGGGCCGGGGACGAAAAGTCCGCTTGATTAAGAAGATACTAGCCGCCATGCCCAGCGGCAACCAAAAAGGAGCTTCCATGCCGCCCGCCGCCCTTCCCGCGCCCCCCCAAGGTCTCGGACACTATTGGCTGCGCCGGGACTGGGGCTGGCTGCACCTGGTATCCGGCGGCCAAGGCCCGGCCCTGTGGCTGGTGCACGGCCTGGGCGGCAGCGCCCACGACTTCTACGCCCTGGCCCCCTATCTGCAAGAGCGCTTCACTTTGCTCATCCCGGACCTGCCCGGCTCGGGCGACTCGGACAAGCCGGACCTGGCCTACTCGCCCCGATTGTTCGTGGAGGAGCTGGCCGAAGTATCCGTCGAGCTGGGCCTGGAGAGCGCCTTTTGGCTGGGCCACTCCATGGGCGGGCAGATCGTGCTCACCCAGGGTCTGGAGCGGCCGGAGCTGACCCGGGCGGTGGTGGCGGTGTGCCCGGCCGGGGGCCACAAGCGGGTCGGCCGGCTCCAGCGTCTAGCGTTGTCCCTTTTCGCCCGGCCCGACGGCCACCTGCGCATTTACCACCGATCCTTGATTGCCCTGTGGATACGCAACATCTACGGCGACCCCAACCATCCCTCCCGCCAGGAGCTGACCCGCCGGGTGCAGGCCCAGTGGGACTCCCTGGAAGGCCCCTTGGTGGAGCGCTCCTTCGTGCGAGCGGGCCGGACTCTGCTGGAGGAGCCCCTTTGGCATCGCCTGGACACCATGAGCGTGCCGGTGATGATGGTGGGCGGCCGCAAGGACCGCATCACCCCTGCACGCCATGTGGGACGCCTCTTGGGCCACCTTCCCTACGGCACCCCCTTTCACCTGCTTCCTTGCGGCCACATGCCGGTGTACACCCGGCCCCAGGAACTGGCCCTGCTGGTGTCCGGCTTCCTGGGGGAGATTGCCTAGCCGTGTTGCCTCCGGCTACGCGGGGCCTGGTGCTGCGCCTGCGCTCCCTGGGCGAGAGCGACCTCTTGGTGGACCTGTTCACCCGCCGCCTGGGCCGCCTCACCGCCGTGGCCAAGGGCGGCAAGCGCTCCAAGCAGCGCTTCTTCGGGGTGCTCCTGGCCGGGCACTTGCTGGAGATGGACCTGGCCCCCACCAAAAGCGCGGACTTGTGGCGCCTGGAGAGCGCCAGGGTTTTGGCCGCCCACGTGGGCCTGCGGGCCGACTACCGCCGCCTCATGGCCTCGGGCCCGGTGCTGGAGCTATTGCTCAGGGCCACGCCGGTGCAGGCCCCCCAGCCCGGAGCCCTGGAGCTGGCCCAGGCCACCTTGGGGCGCATGGAAAAGGCCAGCGACCCGGCGGAGCTGGGCTCGGCCCTGGTCATATTCCTGGCCCGCCTCCTGGAGCTGTTAGGCTATGGCCTGAACCTGGACTCCTGCCTGCTCTGCGGACGCCCCCACACCGGAGCTGGCGGTGGCCGCCTCAGCCTGGGCGGAGGCCTCACCTGCCCGGCCTGCCCGCCTGGGCAGCGCGACCACCCCGCCCCGGCGGGGCTGATCAAATCCCTGCGCGCCGCCGTGAGCCTGGAGCCCGCCGCCTTGGGACGCCTGCGCCTGCCCATGGATCAGGTTTCCGGGGCGTTGGCCTTTTTAGGCGAGTTCTGGCAGGAGATCGTGGGCAACGACCTGCCCAGCCTGGGGCTGGCCGCGCGCAGCCTGGCGAAAAGATGAAGGCAAGAAGATGGTTGATGAACATCAAGATACGGGCATTGACCCATTTTGGGAAAAATATTTGGAAGGTGAAATACGACCGCAAATAACAACAATATTAAAAATTGTTAAGGAAAAAATTATCCCCATTTTTAAACAAGCCGAAGTTGAGGCTGACGAAGTGTCAGACCGAGCATGGTATGCTGAGGGGTATTCTGAGAATGCAGACCCTGGCAGCATGGCGGATTATGCAATGGAAATGGGTCTCGATCATTATTCTCTGTTAACCAATTTAACATATGGAATATTAAATTTATTTTCCGTGCATCTGTATCACCTATATGAACAGCACCTCGTTTATCTATGTATGCATGAACTCATTCACCCTGCGACGTTCCCTGACCCGCATTCGCTAAATGCAACAATCGTGAATCAAATGCTGACAGACAAAGGAATCGAAACATTTTCATTCAAAACATACCCAAAAATTAAAGAATTAAAATATGTATGTAATTGTGTAAAACACGGTGACGGTCGGTCATGCGAGGAAGTAAAAAAGTTACGCCCGGTACTGTTTGAGCACCCTAGTTTCAGGGGGCAAGATATCCCTTCCCTGCCTCCGGGCCCCATAATCACGCCTCTTGCTGGCGATAGCCTATGGATATCTGAACAGGACTTCGAAGAATACGCCCAAGCGGTCCTATCTTTTTTTGAAGAGCTCTTCCAAACCAACCGCAAATTACGCGAAGAGGCAGGCTACCCCATCTACAATTAGACTGAACCACCATTCATATTGACACCCGGGGTCTTGGGTGGTTTTATTGAGCATTGCCGCGGGCGCGGCAAGCTGCCCATAAATACGGCTCCACGCGCCAGCACCGCACGCAGCTCACCCGCTAAGCGAGGTCCTGATGAAGCAGTTCTTCTATCCTGACTCGGTGGCCATCCTGGGCGTTTCTCCCCGTCCGGGCAACATGGGCCGCAACATCTTCAAGAACCTGCAAAACCAGGGCTTCGCCGGCGAGATCTATCTGGTCAACCCCAAGGGCGGCGAGCTGGAAGGCCGCACCCTATACCCCTCGGCGGCCGATCTGCCCGAAGCGCCCGACATGGCGGTGATCCTCACCCCGGCGGCCACGGTGCCCGGCCTCATGGAGGACCTGGGGCAGCGGGGCTGCAAGCGGGTGGTCATCGAGAGCGGCGGCTTCAGCGAGCTGGATTCGGGGCGCGGCGATCTGGAAGAGCAGATCAAGGCCACGGCCGCCAAGTACGGCATGCGCTTCATCGGGCCCAACTGCATCGGAGTCATCTGCACCGACTCCGGGGTCTCGGTACCTTTCCCCCTGCTGGACCGCCCCGCCATGCGCGGCGGGCTGTCCATCATGGCCCAGAGCGGCGGCATCGGCCTTACCTATCTGCACGCGGCCTCGGTCTCCAAGGTGGGGGTGGCCAAGTTCTGCTCCATGGGCAACAAGCTCAACGTGAACGAGCGCGACCTGCTCTCCTATCTCATCGAGGACCCCCAGACCAAGTCCATCCTGCTCTACCTGGAGTCCATCGTGGACGGCCGGGCGCTCTACGAGCTGATCCGCTCCACGGATAAGCCGGTGGTGGTGCACAAGTCCAACGTGGGCGAGCTGAGCCACGGCATCGCCAGCAGCCATACCTCGGCCCTGGCCAACGATGACGCCATCGTGGACGCGGCCCTGAAGCAGGCCGGGGCCATCCGGGTGCACACGGTGCACGAGTGCCTCCAGGTGATCAAGGGCCTGAGCCTGCCCAAACCCAAGGGACGCCGCCTGGCCATCATCTCCCGCTCCGGAGGCCACGCGGTGGTGGCTGCGGACGCGGCCTATCGCCACAACATGGAGCTGCCCACCCTGCCGCCCGAATATCTGAAGCCCATCCAGGAGGCCACCCGCGCCTCGGTCATCAACCTGCAAAACCCGCTGGACCTGGGCGACCTGTTCAAGTTCGAGATCTACGTGGACATCCTCAAGGGCGCCCTGTCCCTGCCCGACATAGACGGCGTGGTGATGGTGCACGGCTATCGCGGCCCCGAGGTGGAGGGCTCGCGCAAGTTCGTGGCCAAGGTGGGCGAGCTGTGCCGCGAAACGGACAAGCCGGTGGCCCTGGCCCTGCTGGTGGATGCGGAGGAGGCCATCGTGGCCGCCGAGTTGGCCACCATCCCGGTGTTCCCCTTTGCCGAGGAGGCGGTCGCGGCCCTGGCCGCATCCGAAGAGGCGGGCAAGGTAGGGCCCGAGAGCGAGGCCTCCTGCTCCGGCGGTTTCGACCGCAGGCTGGTGCAGCAGCTGACCGCCTCGGCCGGGCCGGACGGCTGGCTGGAGCTGCCCGAATCGCTGCACGTCCTGAACGGCGCGGGCATCCCGGTGGCTCCTTTCGTGGCCGCCCTGGACCCCGAGGACGCGGTGCACGCGGCCGCTTCCCTGGGCTACCCGGTGGTGCTCAAGGCGGTGGGTGGCGGCGAGCTGTTGCACAAGACCGAGTCCGGCGGCGTGGTCTTGAATCTGCAAACCCCGGAGGAGCTGCGCGCCGCGGCCGAGAAAATGATGGCCGAGCTGAAGCCCAGCCGCTTGCTGGTGATGAACCACATCACCGGCGGCCAGGAGCTGATCCTGGGCATCAAGCGCGATCCCAGCTTCGGGCCGGTGGTGCTCTTGGGCCTGGGTGGCACGGCGGCCGAGGCCCTGGGCGACGTGAGCCTGCGCCTGGCTCCGGTGGACGACAAGGAAGCGGGCCAGATGATGGACCAGCTCAAGGGAGCCCGCCTGCTCAAGGGCTTCCGGGGCGCCCTCCCGGTCAAGCGCCCCGCTGTTCTGGAGGCGGTGATGCGCCTTTCCATCCTGGCCGCCCAGGTGCCGGGAATCGTGGAGCTGGATGTGAACCCCCTCTTGGCCGGTCCCGGCGGGGTCATGGCCGTGGACGCCCGGGTGCGCATCAGCCCCGAGGGCTCCGCGCCCCTCTGCTAGGAAAGGCCCTTGTCCTCCCCCCGCCTGCTGGGCCTCACCTCCACCATACCCGTGGAAGTGGCCCTGGCCGGGGGCTGGACCCCGGTGGACCTTAACAACCGCTTCATCACCCATCCCGACCCGGCCTCGCTGGTGCAGCGGGCCGAGGACCTGGGTTTGCCCCGCACCCTCTGCGCCTGGATCAAGGGCATGTACGCCTGGTGCCTGGCTCACCCCGAGGTGGGCGCCATCGTGGGCATCACCCGGGGCGACTGCTCCAACACCCACGGCCTCATGGAGCTACTCTCCCGCGAGGGGCGCTCCATAATGCCCTTTGACTATCCCGACGCGGGCGACCGGGCCGGTTTGGAGCGCTCCCTGGCCCGCTTGGCCACGGCCCTGGGCGCGGACTTGGACCGGGCCGAAGAGATGCGCGCCGGGCTCGAGCCCCTGCGCGACGACCTGGAGTGCCTGGACCACCTGACCTGGCAAGAGGGCAAGGTCACTGGGGCGGAGAACCATCTTTGGCTGGTGAGCGCCAGCGACTTTGATGGCGACTCCGATGATTTCGCCGCGCGCCTGCGAGTCTTTCTGGCCGAGGCCGAGGCCCGCCCCCTGCGCGAGCCCCGGGTGCGCCTGGGCCTGTTGGGCGTGCCGCCCATCATGAACGGCCTGCACCAGGCCCTGGAGGAAATGGGCGCGGCGGTGGTGTTCAACGAGGTCCCCCGCCAGTTCGCCATGCTGCCCGGCGAGGGGGGCCACCCGAAAAGCCTGACCGAGCAATACCGGCGCTACACCTACCCCTACGAGGTAGGCGGGCGCATCGCGGACATTAAGCGCGAGGCCGCCCGCCGGGGCCTGCACGGCCTTATCCACTACACCCAGACCTTCTGCTGGCGGCAGATGCAGGACGCGCCCCTGCGCCAAGAGCTGGACCTGCCCCTGCTCACCCTGGAAGGCGACCGGGTGGGGCCTATTGACGGGCGCACCCGCCTCAGGCTGGAGGCCTTTGTGGAGGTGCTGGGCTGAGCCGCCCCGGGCTGGTATTCTAAGAAAGAAATTTCACGCTAACTCTGAGAGCAGTCCATGAGCCAGAACAAAGAGGAATTCCCCATCGATCTGGAGCTGGAAGCGCCCCTGAAGAAGGTGAGCTACCCCGGCTTTGACACCGATATTATCTCCATGCAGCTGGTCACCGAGGCCCACATGGTCGAGGGCAAGGCGGTGATCAAGCTCCGTCCCCTCTCCGCCCCGCCCGAGGTGGGCGAGGAGCTGGAGAACCGCATCGCCGCTGCGGTGCGCGAGGCCACCGGCGCCGAGGAGATCGAGGTGCACCTGCCCGCCCCTCCCCCGCCGAAGGAAAAACAGGGCCCCCAGCCCATCGAGGGCGTCAAGTGGGTGGTGCCCGTGGCCTCGGGCAAGGGAGGCGTGGGCAAGTCCACCGTAGCGGTGCACCTGGCCCTGGCCCTGGCCTCCCAGGGGCTCAAGGTGGGCCTGCTGGACCTGGACCTCTACGGCCCTTCGGTGCCCATCATGCTGGGCTTGGTCAACGCCAAGCCCGAAGCCGCCGGCGAGAAGATCGCTCCCATCGAGGCGCACGGCATCAAGGTAATGTCCGTGGGCTTCCTGGTGGGCGCGGACAAGGCCCTGATCTGGCGAGGCCCGCTGGTGATGAAAGCGGTGCGCCAGCTTTTGCACGAGGTGGCCTGGGCCCCGCTGGATGTATTGATCCTGGACCTTCCTCCGGGCACCGGCGACGTGCAGATCACCATGGCCCAAGAAGTTCCGGTGGACGGCGCGGTGGTGGTGACCACCCCGCAGGACGTGGCCCTGGGCGATGCCATCAAGGGGGTGGACATGTTCCGCCAGGTGGGCGCGCCGGTGCTGGGCATCGTGGAGAACATGAGCTACTTCATGTGCCCCGACTGCTCCAGCCGCCACGAGATTTTCGGCCACGGCTCGGTGGAGCCCCTGGCCGCCAAGCTGGGCGTGCCTTTCCTGGGCGAGCTGCCTTTGGTGCCTTCGGTGCGCGCCCTGGCCGACCAGGGCAAGCCCGGCGAGGTGTTGCGCGGTGAAAACGGCGGGCCTTTCCTGGCGGTGGCCAAGCAGGTTCTGGAGCGTCTCGAGGAGAAATAAGGCCATGGGACAATTGAGCAAGGACCAGGTTGAGGCCGCCCTGGGCATCGCCCGCGCGGAGTTGGCCAAGCACGGCGGCAACGTGGAGCTTTTGGGGGTCAACGACCAGAACGTGGTGCTGGTCAGGCTCATGGGGGCCTGCTCCGGCTGCGCCTCGGCCAAGGTGACCCTCAAGGAGATCATCGAGAAGAGCCTCAAGGAGCAACTTCCCGCCGTGGCGCGGGTGGAAGCCCTGATGTAAAGGGCCCTGGAGGATAGCATGATCCAGTTCAATAAGATTCTGTTCCCCGTGGACCTGTCCGAGGTCTCGCCCAAGCTGGTGGAGTTCGCCCTGACCATGGCCCAGCGCTTCGAGGCCGAGCTGCACGTGGTCAATGTGGTGCGCCCCCTGCTGGCCCAGTCCCAAGGCCTGGATTTCACCGGCGAGGAGATCGAGCAGCTCCGGGAGCGCTACTACGAAAAGCTGGGCGTGCAGCTCGACGAGTTCGTCAAGAAGCACCTATACTGCTACGGGAAAGTGGTCACGGCCCATCTGCTGGGCGATCCGTCCGACGGCATCCTGGACTACATCAAGGACAACGGCATCGAGCTGGTGATCATGGGCACCCACGGCCGCAAGGGCCTGGACAAGATCCTCTTTGGCAGCGTGGCCCAGCGCATCGTGCAGATGTCGCCGGTGCCGGTGATGACCATCAACCCGCATCGCGGCAACCAGGCCAAGTAGGCGGCGGGGAATCGTTGGCTCAAGCGCAGGACAAGCCCCGCGCGGTGGTGCTTTTGTCGGGCGGGCTGGATTCAAGCACCTGCCTGGCCATGGCCAGGGAGCAGGGCTTCATCTGCCACGCCCTCACCGTGATCTACGGCCAGCGCCACCAGGTGGAGCTGGAGGCGGCGCGGCGGGTGGCCCAGGCCCTGGACGCGGCGGAGCACAAGGAGATCACCGTGGACCTGGGGGCCTTCGGCGGCTCGGCCCTGACCGCTGACATCGAGGTGCCCAAGGGGCGCAGCGACGCGGACATCTCCCAGGGCATCCCGGTCACCTACGTGCCCGCGCGCAACACGGTATTCCTCTCCCTGGCCCTGGCCTGGGCCGAGGCCCTGGACGCCACCGACCTGTTCATCGGGGTCAACGCCCTGGACTACTCCGGCTACCCCGATTGCCGCCCCGAGTTCATCCTGGCCTTTGAGAACCTGGCCAACCTGGCCACCGCCCTGGCCACCGAGCAGGGTCGCCGCATCAAGGTTCACGCGCCCCTGATCCGCATGAGCAAGGCCCAGATCATCCAGGCGGGCCTCAAGCTGGGCCTGGACTACGGCCTGACCCACTCCTGCTATGACCCCGCGCCAAACGGTCGGCCCTGCGGGCAGTGCGACTCCTGCCTGCTGCGCGCCAAGGGTTTCGCCGAGGCCGGAATCGACGACCCGCTCTGGGGGCCCTGACCCACACTGGGGGGAAACATGGTCGCGGGAATAATTCTGGCTTCCGGCCTCTCCACCCGTTTCGGCTCCGACAAGTTGACCGCGCCCCTGGCGGGCAGGCCCCTGGCCCATTGGGCCATCGAGGCGGCGCTGTCCTCCAGCCTGGGTCAGATAGTCGTAGTCACCCGCCCCGAGCTGGCCGAGGGCCTGGCTAGTGCTTTCCCCGCCGCGCGCGTGGTGGTCAACCAGAACGCGGTGCGCGGCCAGGCGGGCTCCCTACGCCTGGGCCTAGCGGCTGTCGAGCCCGAGGCCTCCCACGCCCTTTTCTTGCTGGCCGACCAACCCTTGATCACTCCCGCCTTGATCGACAGTTTCGTGGCCGCCGCCACCACCGGTCAGGAGCTGGCCGCCCTGGCCGGGGATGAACGACTAATGCCCCCCACCCTATTCAGCCGCGAGCACTTCGCCGCTCTGATGCAGGCTCATGGCGACCAGGGAGGCCGCCAGGTGCTGGCCGCGCACCAGGAAGAGGTGTTGGCCCTGCCGCCCAACTTCCCCCTGGCAGGCATGGATGTGGACCTGCCCCGCGATCTGGGCCGAGCCGAGCTGTCCTTGCAGAGCGGCCTGCACCGCGCCCTGGGCCTGGGCCCCCGTGAGCTGGTGAGCGTGTGCGGCGCTGGCGGCAAGACCAGCCTGGTCCACGCCCTGGCCAGCGAGGCGACCTTGGATGGGCGAGCGGTGCTGGTGGCCACCACCACCAAAGTCTTCGTGCCCGCCGGACGCCTACTGGTGGAGCAGGATGCCGGGGCCATGCTTTCCACGGCGCTAGACCGCTGCCTGCCTGGCTGGGTGCTCAATTTGGCGGCCGATCGCCGGGTGGTGCACGGCGCGTCCAAGCTCATCGGCCTGGAGCCAGAGCTGGTAGACCGGCTGTGGCAGGCGGAAGCGGCGCCCCTGATCTTGGTGGAGGCGGATGGCGCGCGCAAGCTGTCCCTCAAGGCGCCGCGCGCCCACGAGCCGGTGGTGCCGGCGGCCAGCAGCGTGGTGGTGGGAGTCATGGGCCTGAGCGCCTTGGGCAAGCCGGCGGACGAGGAACACGTCTACGGCTTGGCCGAGTTCTTGGGCATCACCCAGGCTCGCGGCGGCGAGGCCATCGCGCCGGAGCACCTGGCCGCCCTGGCCCTGCATGAAAACGGCCTTTTCAAGAACGCCCCGTCCGGAGCCCGCAAGATCGTCTTTTTGAATCAGTGCGACGCGCCGGGCTGCGGCCATGCCGGACGCAAAACGGCTGAGCTGATCAAGCAAAAGGATTCTTCGCTAAGGATCGTTCTGGCCTCCCTGGAGTCAGGAATGGCCGAGGTTCTGCACCAGGGCTAGGCGGCCAGCAAACGTCCGGGGGGTGGGGATGCCTGCCAGTCCAGGCGGCGGGTGCGGTCCAAGAGCAGGGCGTCCCCCTGCACCATCACCACGCAACCGGCGATAAGCTCGCGGCCGTGTAAGGCCTGGGCGCGCACCCGCGCCCCTTGTAGGGCTTGGGACCGTTGCGCCTCGCTTAGCCGCTCCACCCCAGTGGTTATGGCCTGCTCTCCCAAGCCGCACTCAGGATCGAGAGTAGAAGCGGGCGAGGTCCGAGCCGCGTCCTGGGCCAGGGCCGCGTTGCCCAGGGCGGTGGCAGCCGCATCGGCCAGGGCCGCGCTGGAGGCCCAGGCGGTGGCCAGGTCGGCAACGCCCGATGACAGGCTGCGCCCCTGCCACCCGCTGGTGGCCACGCCGCCCACGCCGTCCGAGGCGCTCAGGCGCAAACGGCCCAGCAATGATACGGGCTCCCCGTCATCAGCCGAAGTAGGCCGCAGGCCCACGCTGAGGCTCTGGCCCGGCCCCAGGCGCAGGGCCACGTCGCCGCCGTTGTTGACCACCACCTTGTCCGCGCCCAGGGCCAAGGCCGCATCGGCCACTTGGTCGGCCACCGCGCCGGCCACGGCGGCCAGAGGGGTCAGGTTCTGGTCCACCGCGCGGCAAGCATCCACCGCGCGGGCCACCACCTCGGGCAGGGGCCGTCCCTCGGGCAGGTCGCGCACCCGGCGGCGCATGTAGTCTTGAAAATCGGAAAGCACGGCCAGACAGCGCAGGGCCACCCGGGCCGCCTGGGCGGCCATCACCGGGCGGGGCTCGCCGCTGGCCCACGCGGATATGCTCAGGGTCATGGGGCCCCAGTCCACCAGGACCAGGTCGGGCCGGATTATTTGGACCGGTTCCAAGGCACGGGTTCCTTGGCGTCGAATGGCTTGACCGCCTGCATGTGGCCGCCCATGGCCTCGTAGTCGCTCAGGCGCATGGTGTACTCCACCGGGGCCACCGTGGCCGGGGTGGGCACCCAAGTGAAGGCCCCGGGCATGACCCGTTCCACGTCCACGTAGAAGGTTATGCCCCCGCCGGGCAAGACGAACACCGGCGCGCCGCCGCAGGTGAGCACCGCCTGGGACGCGTGCACCGCCCGGGTCAGGCGCAATGGGTAGCGGGTGACGCCCGCGCGGGCCGAGCCGCCCGCCCCGCCCACGTACACCGCCGAAACGCGGCTCTCCTGGCAGGTCTCGGCGATTGCCGCCACCGCCGCGCTCGCCGCCTCGCTAAGCTCCATGGGCTGATACACCCCGTCGTCGCCCAGCACGAACATGGCCGCGTTCTGGCCGGTGGTCTCGGTGATGAGCAGGGTGGAGCCTGGCGCGGTTTTGCTGGTGTCCACCTTGGCCACTATGTCCAGGGGGTCTTCCAGGTCCGTGCCGCCCCAGCCCTTGCCGTGGGTGCCGAAGTAGCGCCCCGGAGTGGAGCGCGGGAAGCAGAGGTCCACCCCGCCGGGGGTGAGCCCCAGGCAGCGCCCGGCCGCGTGGTGGGTGAAAAGGCTGGTGATGTGGGCGTCCAGCACGATGACCTCGTCGGCCGCGTCCTTGAAGAAGGGCGCGAAGAGCCCGGCGCTGGCCGATCCGCAGCCAACCCGCATCTTCTCCACCCGCGCGCCGTCGATCACCGGCGGCGAGCCCACCTGCACCTCCAGCTTGGCCCCGCCCTTCACCTTGAGCTTTAGCGCCTCGCGGTTGGCTAAGGCCACCACCGCGCGGGCGGCCGCAAAGCCGTTCTTGCCGGTGAGCCGGTTGACCCCGCCGATGGCCAGCATCTTGGAGCCGTATTCCTCTGTCTCCACCATGCCCACGGTGCGGCCCTCGAACTTCACCTCCGCGCCCTCGGGCCCCACCTCAAGGTCGGTGTCGATCTTCAGCTTGAGTCCCGAGTAGGACAAGGGCACCTCGGTGACCACGGTCACCACCTCCACGCCCTCGCGCTGGTGGCTCATGATGTAGGGCGCGGGCACGTAGTCGGGATAGGTGCCCCCCGCGCCTATGGCGGTGATGGTGGGGCGCTCCAGGATGGCCTCCGGCTCCGGGCCGATGAGGTCGATGACCTCGGCCAGGGTGACCAGGGGGCGGGTGCGTTTCAGCTCGCCGTCCGCATAGGCGTAGCGGCCGCAGGCCCCGGTGAGGCCGGGAGCGATGGTGCAGCCCACGGGGCAGTGGTCGCAGACCAGCGCGCCGGGCGCGGCGGTCACCTCGTCGATCACCGCGCCCTGGGGGCAGACCTTGAGGCAGGTGCGGCACTCCACGCAGGCGTCGTTGATGGCGGCTTTCTTGTCCACCAGGGCCACGGCGGCCACGGGGCAGTCGCGCACGCAGGTGCCGCAGCCGTTGCAGATTTCCCTATCGATCTTCATGATGCTTACCTCGGCTGCTCAGGGCCTCCATGACCCGCTCCAGGGACAGGGGCAGATGGTGCAGTGGGGTGCCCACCGCCTGGCTAACCGCCGAGGCCACCGCCGGGGCGGTGGGTATCAAGGCGGGCTCGCCCACCCCCTTGGCCCCGAAAGGCCCGGTAGGCTCGGGCTCCTCCACGATCAGCGGAGTGATGGCCGGGGCGTCTGCCGCGGTGGGGATGTGGTACTGCTGCAAGTTGCCTTCGCGGCCGGGGTGGTGCTCCTCCATGAGGGCCATGCCCACGCCCATGACCACGCCGCCGCAGATCTGGCCCAGCACCGCGCGGGGGTTGATGGCCCGCCCCACGTCATGGGCCGCGGCCACTTCCTTGACCCGCACCATGCCGCTGGCTGGGTCCACCGCCACCTTGGCGCATTGGGCCGCGTAGGCGTAGGCCGCATAGGGGCGGCCCTGGCCGGTCTCCGGGTCCAGGGGGGTGAAGTTGGGGTCAAAGGCGCCCTCCCCCCGCGCCGCGCGGCCCAAATGGCGGGCCACCTCGGCGGGCTCCACGCTGCGTCCGTCGGCGGCCTGGAGCAGGCCGTCCTTTAGCTCAATCTCTAAATGGCGCTCGCCCAGCATCTCGCGGGCGCCCTCCACCAGGCTCATGACCAGGTTGTCGGCCGCGGCCAGGGCCGCGTTTCCCGAGATGTAGGTCTGGCGGCTGGCCGAGGTGGCTCCCGCGTTGGTGGTGCGCTTGGTGTCGCCCCGGCAGACCTTGACCCGGGCCGCGTCCAGGCCCAGGCGGCCGGCCGCGATCTGCTTGAGCGCCGTGTCGCTGCCTTGGCCGATGTCCGCCGCGCCGGTGAAGAGGGTAACGGTGTTGTCCGCGCCCCATTCCATCTGGGCGGTGGAAGGATTGGACACGCCGGTGTTGCCGATGCCGTAGAACATGGCTCCCAGGCCCACGCCGCCCAGGCCGTCACTATCGGCCAGCTCCTCGCGCCAGGCCTTGTAGATGGGCTCGATGCGCTCCAGGCAGGCCACCAGCCCCACCCCGGCATTGAGCTTCTGGCCGGTGCAGGTGCGCATCCCCGCGCGCAGAGCGTTGATCTTGCGCATCTCCA
The DNA here is from genome assembly GCA_020444545.1 of Desulfarculaceae bacterium. Lineage (NCBI taxonomy): Bacteria > Pseudomonadati > Thermodesulfobacteriota > Desulfarculia > Desulfarculales > Desulfarculaceae > Desulfarculaceae bacterium. Next base: position 724,707 of record JAHLKT010000002.1, read on the forward strand.
ACGGGTCAATCCCCAACTTGGCGGCCAGGGCGTCCATCTGGCCCTCGTGGGCCAGAGCCACCTGGGGGCAGCCGAAGCCGCGCATGGCGCCGTAGAAGCCGTTGTTGGTGTAGGCCATGCGGCAGGCCACGTCCACGTTGGGCACGTTGTAGGGACCGGTGGCGTGCACCGCCGCGCGCATGCACACGGCCAGGCCGTAAGAGGCAAAGGCTCCGGTGTCGCCCAGGATGCGCGCCTTGAGCGCGGTGAGGCGGCCCTGCTCGTCGGCTCCGGTGATGTAGTGCATTTGCAAGGGGTGGCGCTTGGCCGTGGCCAGGAAGGACTCCTCGCGGGTGAAGCGCATGCACACCGAGCGCACCAGATGCCAGGCGGCCAGGGCCAAGAAAGGCTGCACCGAGAGGTCCAGCTTGCCGCCGAAGCCGCCGCCAGTCTCGGCCTGGATCACCCGTATCTTTTCCTCGGGCACGCCCAAAAAGCGGGCCAGGTCGGCCTGGTCGTAATGCGGGTTCTGGGTGCAGGCCTCGACCACCAGCTGGCCGTCCTGCCACCAGGCGCGGCCGCCCTCCACCTCCAGGGCGGCGTGCTCCAGTGGGCTGGTGGAATACACCGCCTCCACGGTAACCGCGCTGGCGGCCAGAGCCGCGTCCACGTCGCCCCGCTTGATCAAGTTTTCCCGGAGCAGGTTGCCGCCGGGATGATCAGGATGCACCAGGGGCGCGCCGGGGGCCAGGGCCTCTTCGGGGTCAAAGACGCCGGGCAGCTTGGCCAGCTCCACCCGCACCGCGCGGGCCCCGGCCAGGGCCTGGGCGCGGGTGCTGGCCGCCACCAGGGCCACGGCCTGGCCCTTCTGGCGCACCGTGTCCACGGCCAGAAACTCCTGGTCCCGGCTTACCGCGATGATGCCCAGGTCGTGCTGGCCGGGCACGTCGGCCGCGGTGAACACCCGCACCACCCCGGGCATGGCCAGGGCGGCGGCGGGGTCGATGTTCACGATGCGAGCCGGAGCCGCCTCCGCCCGCACGCAGGCCAGGTGCAGATCCTCGGATCGGCCCTGGTCCCAACCGAAACGGGTCTCCCCGCGCACCCGGGCGTAGACCCCGCTATGAGCCATGCTCTGCCCCACGCTCATGACGCGGCCTCCAGACCGGACCAGGCCATGGACAGCGCCTGGGCGGTGCAGCGGGTGATGGCCGGGACCTTGTAGTCGGCCGAAGAACGCCAACCGCACACGTCGGTGAAGTGGCTGGCCGCGATCTCGCCGGCGTGTTGCCACAAATCCGGTCCCGGCTGGCCGGCGTGCAAAAGATTCTCCACGTCGATCATGCGGTGGGGGCTGGGGAAGCAGGAGCCCAGCACCACACGGGGGTCTTCCAGGCTGCGGTCCAGGGCCACGGCCAGGTTGAGCCGGGCCACGGCCACCTCGTGACGGCGCCCCACCTTTAGGAAGGCCTGGCCGTCCGGGTCGGGCGGCAGGGCCAGGCGGAAGCCCAGGATGATCTCGTCCTCGGCCAGGGTGGTCTGGTTGGGCGCGGTGATCAGCTCGTGCAAGGGGCAGAAGCGCTGTCCCCGGGGAGAGGCGATCTCCGCGCTGGCCTCCAGGGCGGTCAGGGCAGTTAGCCCGTCGGCCGCGGGCGAGGCGTTGGCCACGTTGCCGCCGATGGTGGCCGTACTGCGCACCTGCACCGAGCCCACCGAGGCGGCGGCCCTGGCCAGCAGGGGCAGGCGCCGGGCCACGGCCGGGTTGCTCTCCAAAAAGCGAAAGGTGAGGCCCGCGCCAAGATAGGGCTCGTCGCCGTCCAGGCGGATGCGTTGCAGCTCGGGCAAACGGGTGAGGTCCACCAGAGTGGCGGGCAGGTCTCCGCCTTGCAGGCGGGCCTTGCGCAGGGCCACCATCAGGTCGGTGCCCCCGGCCAGAGACTTGGCGTCACCCCGGCTCAGCGCTTCCAGGGCCTCGTCCAGCGAGGCGGGCTGGACAAAGCGGCTCATGATTCGCCGCCCTCCCCCCGCATGTGCTTGGCCCCCCGGCGCACCGCGCGCACGATGTCGTGGTACCCGGTGCAGCGGCACAGGTTGCCCGACAGGGCGCGGCGAATCTCGGGGTCGGCGGGGTCGGGGTTGTGGCTTACCAAATCAAGGGAAGAGAGGATCATGCCGGGGGTGCAAAAGCCGCACTGCACCGCGCCGGTCTCCACGAAGGCCTCCTGCATGGGGTGCAGCTCGCCGCCCCGGGCCAGGCCCTCCACCGTGGTGATCTCGCGTCCGGCGGCCTGCCGGGCGGCGGTTAGGCAGGAGTTGACCGCCTCGCCGTCGATGAGCACGGTGCAGGCTCCGCACTCGCCCACCCCGCAGCCCTCCTTGACGCCCAGCATCTCCAGGCGCTCGCGCAGGACCTCCAAAAGGGTGGCTTCGCCGGGGACATCCTCCAGGCTTACCGGGGAACCGTTGAGAGTGAACTCGAGGGGCATAGCCAGATTCCCGTCACCGGTTCATCATGCCCGGCAAAAGAGTGGCAATGCCGGGGATGACCGTGATCAAGAAGGCCACGAAGAAAATGGCCAACAGGAAGGGCGCGACACCCTTGAAAATCGTTTCCAGCTTGGTGCTGGGGTCCACGCCCGCCACGGTGAAGATGTTCAACCCCATGGGCGGCGTTATGAGCCCCGCCTCCATCATCAGCACCGCGATGACCCCGAACCAGATGGGGTCGAAATGCAGGGCGGTGATGATGGGGTAGATCACCGGCAGGGTGAGCACCATCATGGAGATGGCGTCCAGGAAGCAGCCCAGGAAAAGGTAGATCAGGATGATCACCGTGTGGATCAGGTAGGGCGAGACCTCCAGGCCGGTGGCCCAGGTGGCCACCTGGGTGGGGATGGTGGACAGGGCCAGGAAATAGGAGAACACGTTGGCGCCCGCCACCAAAAACAGCACCATCACCGAGATGCGCACCGACTCGAACAGGGCGCTGATCAGCACCTGCCAGCTAAGGCGTCTTTTCACCAGGGCCACCAGGAACAGCACCGTGGCGCCCACCGCGCCGGCCTCGGTGGGGGTGAAAAAGCCCGCGTAGATGCCGCCCATGACGATGAAGAACAGGGCCAGCGGCTCCCACACGCCCCTGAGGGAAGCGAACTTGTCGGCCCAGCTAACCCGCTCCGGGCTGGCCGGGGCGGCCGCGGGGATCAACTTCACCCAGGCGACCACTATGCCCACGTAGGCGAAGGCGAGCAAAAACCCCGGCATGATGCCCGCCACCAGGAGCTTGCCGATGGACTGCTCGGTGAGCATTCCATAGACCACGAAACCGATGCTGGGCGGAATGAGAAAGCCCAGGGTGCCGCCCGCGGCCACCGCGCCGGTGGCCAGGCTGGCGCGGTAGTTGAAGCGCTTCATTTCCGGCAGGGCCACGGTGCCCATGGTGGCCGCGGTGGCCACCGAGGAGCCCGACACCGCCGCGAAACCGCCGCAGGCGCCGATGGTGGCGATGGCCAGGCCGCCGGGCAAGCGGCGCATCCATTTGTCGAAGGTGCCGTAAAGCTCGCTGGTGATGCCCGAGCTGGAGGCGAAGCCGCCCATGACGATGAACAAGGGGATCACCGTGTAGGGATAGAAGGAGGCCACCTCCCACACCGTGCTGGCCAGCTTGGGCAGCGCGGCGTCCATGGAAGCCAGGTAGCTGATGCCGGAGAAGCCTACCAGCATCAGGGCGAAGGCGATGGGCATACCTAGGAACAGGAGGACGAATACGGCGATGGTGCCGAGAACTCCTACGGTGATGGGATCCAACATTAGTTACCTGCCAACTCGCGCACGGTGTCCACCAGATCGAAGATCAGCTCCAGGCAGAGGAAGAGCGCTCCCACGGCCACCAGCATCCGGAAGGGAGCCTGGGGCACGCGCAGCATGTCCGAGACGGACACCTCTTCCATGGCCACCGCGTAGCCTTGCCAACAGAGCATGGCGATGATGAAGATGCTCAGGAGATTGGTTAATAGGTCGAGGCTCAGGGAGACCTTTTTGGGCAGGCGGTCGGTGAACATGGTCACCCGCACGTGGCCCTTTGCCTGTTGGGTGTAGGCCAGACCCAACAGGATGAACACCGAGAGCATGTAGGAGGACATTTCCAGGGTGCCGGGGATGGGCCGGGACCAAACGCCCCGGCCCACCACCTCGGCAGCCGTCCATAACATCATGGGGATGAGCAGGAACATGCCCACATAGGTCAACCCGCGAGTTACCTTTTGAATGAAGGCCTTGGTTTTTTCGTACGCTTCCATGGGTGCTCCCGGGTTCGGGGCCTGCGCCTGCTAGATGTTTACTTCTTCTTCTCGGTATTCCACTCGGGCGGGAAGGCCACGCAAGTGGAACCGGCCTGCTGGACCGCCTGGTTGTACATCATCACCGCTTCCTTGGCGGGCTTGCCTTGCTTCTCCAGCTCGGCCACCCACTGGCGGGTAACCTCCTGGAAGCGGGCGAACCAACGCTGCTCCTCCTTGGGAGGCAGGTCGTAGACCTTCACGCCCTTGGCCTTGATCTCCTTCATCATCTTGGCATAGGTCTTTTTGTCCAGACCGTGGGTGTGGGCGAAGGGGTTGCCCACCACCTCCATGATGATGGCCTGCAGGTCCTTGGGAGTGCGCTTCCAGGACTTCTCGTTCATGATCACGCCCTCGGACACGCAGCCGAAGGTCGCCTTGACGCCGTACTTGGCCACTTCATAGAGCTTGAAGGCCAGCACCAGCGGAGGACAGGTGACCAGACCGTCGATGGTGCCGGTCTCCATGGCCAGGTACACGTCGCCCAGGGGCATGAACACGGGCTGGGCGCCCAGGGACTTGATGTAGTTGGTCTGCATGCCGCCGGGGGTGCGGATCTTGAGGCCCTTCAGGTCCTCCAGGGTGTGCACCGGCTTGGTGGTCCACAGGAAGGCCTGGATGCAGCCGTTGAGTTCCAGCACCTTGACGCCCTTGAACTCCTTCTCCAGGGCCTTCTTGTAAACCTGGTTGCCGATGTCGGTGGCCAGGTCCTTGCCGTCGACCCAGGCGGCCATGGAGAGCACGTCGGTCATGGGGAAGCGGCCGGGGGTCCAGGTGGCGGTGAAGTAGCCCATGTCCGACAGGCCGTTTTTCACGATGTCGAAGTGCTCGGGGCCCTTGCCCAGGGCGCCGCCGGCATAGAGGGTGTAGGTGATGCGGCCGTCGCTGCGCTTCTTGAGCTCCTCCAGCATGGGAATCCACACCGTCTTGACCTCGCGGCTCATGGGCGGATGCCAGGTGGAGAATTTCAGGTGAATGCTTTTCTTCTCATCGGCCGCCTTGGCGTTGGTTACGCCGGCGAAGCAAATAAGCAACGCCGCCATAAAGCTGAGCAGCCACGCAAATTTTTTCATGAATCGAGCCCTCCTTCAGTGAGTTTCATTGGTGACGCGCCTAATCCCGCGCCCCGTGAGGCGCGCGCCGGGAGGCGCGAAAAAATAGCCAACCGGAAGCTATTCAGTTTATTCTCCACCCCTCGATACATCCTGGCGTCTACTCCCTAGTGTATTCGCCAAAGGCTTGCGCCCAGGTGTAAATTAATATTTACTTTATTGTTTAAATATAATTTAAATTGGTTTCCCGTCAAGTTTTTTGAATTCATTCCTAATATTGACCTATATAAACCAGGCATTAAGGCGTCCCTACCCTAACGGTCCTTCCAGGCCGGCATGGGGTACAAGGGCTTCTTTTCAGCCCAATCCTCTGGATAGACGTTGACGATCCGCCCCTTTTGCACCTGCATGGCAACCGGCGGTCGTTTTTGGATGGCTCCGTCGGCATCAAAGCGCACCGGACCGTAGAAGGTAGTCAGCTCCATGCGGTGCAGCTTTTCGGCCAGCCTGATGCGGGCGGCGGGCCCAAAACCGGGCCTCAGCCCCAGGGCTTCCACCGCCTTTTGCTGGGCCACCGCCGCGGCCACGCTAGCCGCCTCCACGGAGCCGGGCGCTCGACCCAGGCGCTTTTGGAAGGTGTCGTTGAACTCCCGGGCGCTGCCGAACACCGATCCCACAAAAGGCAGGTTGGGCGCCCATTCGCCGGCCGTGAACACATAGTCGGCCTTGGCCCTGAGCCCCTGCCTAAAGGCGGGCGACAGGGGGCCGTCGCTGAAAGCCACCGCCTTGGGGTTGAAGTCGATGGCCTGCATGGCCTCGACCATCCTGACGGCCACTTCCAGGCGGGAGCCCACCAACAAAAGATCGGGCCGCTTGGCCTTGGCCTTTAGCAGGATGGTGTCGTAGTCCTTGAGCTGCACCGGGAACAGCTCATAGTGGATGATCTTGAAACCGCTCTTTTCGGCGTATTTCTTAAAGCCCTGGCAGGCCAGTTTAGCAAAAGGCAGGTTGGAGCCCAGAATGGCCACGGTCTTGGGCTTGGGGCTAACGGTGGTGAATACCTCCACCGCGCCGCGCACCGCCTCGGTGGCCTTGCCCAGGGTGCCGAAGAAATATTTGTAATGCCGCTGATAGAGCCGATCGGCCGAGGCGCCGCCCGAGAGATAAGGGACCTTGTGGCGCTCGGCCACGGCGGCGGCGGCCATGACCTGGGCCGAGCCGTAGGAGCCCAGCAGCAGGTCCACCTTGTCCTGGGTGATCAGCCGCTCCACCAGCATGGCGCTGACCTTGGGGCTGGACTGGTCGTCGCGGAAAACCAGCCTGACGGGATTTTGTCCGGCGATGCCGCCGTTGTCGTTGACTTTCTCGGCCCAGAGGCCGTAGGACTCTTTAAGGAGCTGGCCGACCTTGCCGAACTGGCCGGTCAGGGGAACGGTGCAGCCGATGACGAACGCCCTGGCTGCCAGGCAGGTGGTTTGAGCACCCAGGCCGAGCACCAGGGACAAAGCAATCAAGACGATTCCGGCCCGTCTCAGAATCATGAGTTCACACCTTGGCTGCGGTTGATGAAGAGCGGTGCGGGCCCCGGCGCTTTCGCTTGGTGCGCGCGCCGCGCCTTATCAGTATATTTTAGCCAGGCCGAGGCCCATCTTGGGCTCATTTCTTGCCGGCCGGCCATTCCGCTAATTCCTCACTCTCTTTACTCTTGACCTGCCCACATTTAAGCGATATTTTATTTTTTAGATTATATTTAAATCTCGGCACGCGTCAAGCTGTTTCGCCGGATTTGGGAGAAGAGGGGCTCTTGGAAAGTTTGGGGAGTAAAATAAAGCAGATGCGTCTAGCCCAAAAGCTGACGCTGAAGCAGGTGGCCGACAAGGCCGACTGCACTGCTTCGTATTTATCTCAGGTGGAGCACGACAAGGCTTCGCCCTCCATCGCCTCGCTGAAACGCATCGCCGGGGTGCTGGGGGCGCGCATCGTGGATTTTTTCGCCGACGAATCCGAGCACGACCCGGTGGTGATGGACCCTTCCCAATGGGTGCGGGTTAGCCTGCCCCGCTGGAAGGCGGACATCAAGCAGATGGTGGCCATGGTCAAACATCGCCACATGCAGCCCTTCTTCACCGTCATTCAACCCGGGGGCGGCACCCGGGAGGATTATCACCACGTGGGCGAGGAATTCGGCCTGGTGCTGGAGGGTGAGCTCACCCTGCGCCTGGGCGAGGAGATACACCTGGTGCCCGCTGGTTCGTCTTTTTATTACTCATCCAGCCAGCCCCACGCCTGGACCAACGAGGGCGACGAGCCCTGCCGGGTGGTTTGGGTGGTGACCCCGCCCAGCTGGTAGGCGGCGAAGCACTCGCGGAGGGATTGAACCCATGAGCAGCGTATTGATCAAAAACGTGGGCCTGATGCTCAGTGGCCTGGTGGACGAACCCATCCTGGCGGCGGACAGCGTTCTCATCGCCGACGGCCTCATCCAGAAAATCGGCTCCGGCCTGGAAGCCCCCGAGGGCGCCACGGTCATCGACGCGGGCGGCTCGGCCCTAACACCGGGCCTCATCGATAGTCACTGCCACGTGGTCCTGGGCGACTGGACCCCGCGCCAGCAGATGCAAAACTTCCTGGACTCCTCGCTGCACGGCGGGGTGACCACCTCCATCAGCGCGGGCGAGGTGCACCTGCCCGGCCGCCCCAAGGACCCCCTGGGAACCAAGTGCCTGGCCATCCTGGCCGCCAAGAGCTGGGGCACGGTGCGCCCCGGCGGCATGAAGGTACTGGGCGGCTCGCTAATCCTGGAAAAGGGCCTCACCGAGGCTGATATCGAAGAATGCTACCAGGCGGGCGTGCGGGTCGTCGGCGAGGTCGGCTTGGGCTCGGTCAAGGAGCCGCCCGAGGCACCGGAGATGGTTCAGTGGGCCAAGAAGCGCGGCATGACCGTGATGATGCACACCGGCGGCACCTCCATCCCCGGCTCGTCCGTGGTGGGCGCCGAGCAGATCATCGCGGTAAAGCCCTCGGTGGCCAGCCACATCAACGGCGGCCCCACCGCGGTCAGCCTGGAAGGGGCCAAGGCCATCATCGATGAGAGCGACGCGGCTATCGAGATCGTGCAGTGCGGCAACATGCGCCGCGCCGCCGAGGTGGCCCAGTACATCGACGATACCAAGCAGTGGGGCCGGGTGATCTTCGGCAACGACGCCCCCTCCGGCACCGGCGTGGTCACCCTGGGCATCCTTCGCAACATGGCCCTGGTGGCCAGCCTGGGCGGCGTGGCCCCCGAGCTGACCGTGGCCATGGCCTCGGGCAACACCGCCGCGCTCTACGGCCTCAACCGGGGCGTCATCGCCGAGGGCCGCGAAGCGGACCTGGTGCTCATGGACACCCCCATAGGCTCGCCGGGCAAGGACGTCCTGGAGGCCCTGGCCGAGGGCGACACCCCCGGCGTTTCCCTCATCCTGATCGACGGCAAGGTTGTGGTCACCAAGAGCCGCAACACCCCGCCGCCGGTGCGCGCCGCCAAGGTGGCCGCTTAGCATCAATTTGTCCTTTGGAGGATTTAGCCATGCAGATTCGTAAGCTGGTCACCATCGTGGAAGAGACCCTGAACGAGGCGGGCAAGGCCATCGAGCCCCCCACCCGCAAAGCCGCGGCCATCGCGGTCATCGCCAATCCCTTTGCCGGCGGCTACACCGAGGACCTGAGCGAGCTGATGGACATCGGCGAGGAGCTGGGTGGGATGCTGGGCGACAAGGCCCGCGACGCTCTGGGCATCGCCCCCGAGGAGTGCGAGAGCTACGGCAAGGCGGCCATCGTGGGCCTGAACGGCGAGCTGGAGCACGGCGGCGCCATCCTGCACCCCAAGCTGGGCGCCCCCTTCCGCAAGGCCCTGGGCCGGGGCCTGGCCCTGATCCCCTCGGTGAAAAAACGCGGCCCGGCCGGCTGCACCATCGACGTTCCCCTGAACCACAAGGACGCGGCCTTCATCCGCTCCCACTTCGACGGCATGACCATCAGCCTGGAAGATGCGCCCATGGCCGACGAGATCCTGGTGGCCCTGGTGGTCACCGATTCCGGACGTCCCCTGCCCCGCATCGGCGGCCTGACCAAGGAAGACGCCAAGTACGAGGACGGCCTTCGTTAATAACCAGCGGCCGCCCCGGCGGCCCTGCCCCAAACCTTTTCGGAGTCATTAGTCATGGCCATGTTGCCTGAAGTCAAGAAGCACTACGGACGCCTGAAGCTGCTTATCGGCGGCGAGTGGGTGGAGTCCAAGTCCGATATCATCAACGAGACCACCAACCCGGCCACCGGCGAGGTGATCGCCGAGTTCCCCACCGCCACCCAGGAAGAAGCCCGCGCGGCGGTGCAGGCCGCGGCCGACGCCTTCGATACCCTGAAGAACATCCCCCTGCGCGAGCGCGCCCGGATGCTCTTTGACATGCGCCAGATCTACGACCGCGAGGCCGACACCCTGAGCCGCGTGCTGAGCCAGGACCACGGCCGCACCTACAAGGAGGCCGCCGGTTCGGTGCGCCGTTGCATCGAGAACATCGAGTCCGCCTGCGCGGCGGCCTACGGCCTGGTCTCGCGCAACGAGCACCTGGACAACCTGGCCAACGGCATCGACATGTGGCTGACCTGGGAGCCGTTGGGGCCCTTCCTCATCGTGACTCCGGGCAACATCCCCATGCACGCCTGGAGCTCCTTTGTGCCCTACGCCCTGGCCTCCGGCTGCCCGGTGGTGGTGAGCCCCTCGCGCCAGGACCCGGTGGCCGCGGAATACATGAGCAAGGTGGCCCTGGAGGCCGGTTTCCCGGCAGGCGCCATCAACCTGATCCACGGCGGCCGCGACGTTAACTCCTTCATCCTGGAGCAGCCGGAGATCGAGGGCATCGGCTTTATCGGCTCCACCAGCGCCGGTCTGGACCTGTTTGCCCAATGCGGCAAGCTGGGCAAGACTTCGAGCCTCAACGGCAACGGCAAGAACACCGTGTTGATCATGCCCGACGCCGACCTGGACGCCTGCCCCGGCTACGTGCGCCAGGGCTGCTTCGGCATGACCGGCCAGCGCTGCCTGGGCTCGGACAACGTGGTGATCATCGGCGACCAGAAGCGCTACGACGAGGTGAAGCAGGCCCTGGTGGCCAACGCCTCGGCCATGAAGCTGGGCTACGGCCTGGACGAGAGCGTGACCATGGGCCCCTACGCCACCCCCGGCGGCCGCGACAAGGTCATCGCCTGGGTCGAGAAGGGCCTGGGCGAGGGCGCCAAGATGGTCCTGGACGGCCGCACCATGCTGCCCGCCGACTATCCCGACGGCTATTTCATGGGCCCCACCCTCTTGGAAGACGCCGACATTGACATGGAAATCTGCAAGGAAGAAGCCTTCGGCGCGGTGGCGGCCCTCATCCGGGCTGAGAGCCTGGAGCAGGTCATCGGCTGGATCAACTCCAAGACCGACCTGGGCCACAGCGCCTGCATCATGACCGCCAGCGGAGTGAACGCGCGCAAGTTCGCCCGTGAGGTCAACGTGGGCAACGTGGGCATCAACGTGGGCGTGCCCCAGCCCTACGCCTTCTTCCCCCTGGGCTCCAAGCGCAAGTCCTTCCTGGGCGCCGCCAAGAGCCGCATGGCCTCCATGCGTCTGTTCCTGGATGAGCGCACCGTGACCGCGCGCTGGGTTTAAGCCCCGCACGACAATCGCCTTGGCGACAAGGCGAATTCCCCTCCCAACCCCTGGGGCCTTTCCGTTCGCGGAAGGGCCCCATTTATTTTCGGGGCCACGCGATTTGCATCGCACAGTGGTTTGGTGGCTCAATAAGGTTAGAGAATCATCATCGCAAGCAAGGAGACTTTAAGCCATGGCTCAGATACTGATCGTTTACGCCAGCGACCACGACGGCACCGGCAGGATGGCCCGGGCCCTGGCCCAGGGAGTCGAATCCGTGGAGGGCTGCAAGGCCAAGCTGATAAAGGCCGAGGAGGCCACGGCCGACGACGTGATAGCCGCCGACGCCCTGGTCCTGGGCACCCCGGTGCACATGGGCAGCATGGACTGGCGCATGAAAAAATTCATCGACACCCAATGCGCCCCTTTGTGGATGGGAGACAAGGTGGTGGGCAAGGTGGGCGCGGCCTTTGCCTGTGGTTCTGGTTATGGCAACGCGGGCGAAGGCTGCGAGCTGACCATGCTCTCCATGCTCAACAACCTGGCCGAGCTGGGCATGGTGCTGGCGACTCTGCCCAAGAATACGGCGGGCTATGCCAAGGGTGGCCTGCAATGGGGCCCCTATGGCCGGGCGCACAACGAGGATATTTCGGTGATCGAGGGCGGACTGCCCGAGGAGCGGACCGAGGCGGCCCTGCACCACGGCAAAAACATCGCCCGCTTGGCCGCGGCCCTGAGCGGCAAGAAGATCTTCGGCTGATATCTGTCTAGAAAATACGGCCTATTGCGCGGCCGGCTTCTCCCCGGCCGGGGGGGAGCCGGCCGTTGGCAATGCGGCCCCCTGATCGGCCGCCGGAGCGGTTCCCGGTGCCGCCTCCGCCCCGGACAAGGGCGCCGGCGGCTCGGGCTTGATCCGGTCCTGGTCGTTCACCGGCCTGAAACCCCGTCGGTCCACCGTGAAAATGGTCACCTTTTCGCTCAAGCTGCGCTGGGGGGTGACGCTCATCGCCCCGCACACGCCGGGCAGGTCCTTGACCTCCTGGATGGCCTGGCGCATGGCTCCCCGGGTGCGCGGCGGCTGGGGCTTGTTGATCAGCGAGCGCAACAGCAGCGCCGCGTCGTAGCCCTGGGCCTCCAGCAGGGTGGGCGTGCGGCCCATGGCCTGGCTGAAATCGGCCACGAATTTCTTGACCACCGGATCGTTGGACCCGGCGTCGAACAGGCCCGGGAAGATGGCACCCTGCACGTCGCGGCCGGCCAGGTCCAGCAGGCGGGGATCGTGCCACAGGTCCGTGCCCATGAGCAGCACGCTGGTCACGTCGAAGTACCTGAGCTGGCTTGCGGCCATGGCCACGGCCTGGGGTCCGTCGGGGATGAACAGGGCCTCGAAGTCGATCACCGGGGTGGGCGCGTCTTTCTCGCCGGGGCGGAACTTCTTCTCGGGAAGCTGCACCAGCCGCTTGACCCACACGGTGTAGTCCCTGGCCTGGGGGTCGAAGAACACCACCCGCACCAGCTCGCCGCCGCGCTCGGCGACCCCGGCGCGCAGCAGGGAGGTGAAGCCCCGGCCGTAAGAATTGTCCGGCGCCAAGACCGCGAAACGATTCAGGCCCCTAAGGCCCATGGCCTCGTCCAACAGGCCTTTCATCTGGCGGCCCGGGGTGAGCGAGTTCTGGAAAACAAAGTCCCCGGTGCGGGCCACGCCGTCCACCCGGGCCAGGCTGATGATGGGCACCTGGCGCATCTGGGCCTGGCGGGCGGCGGCCAGGGAGGCCGAGGCGCCCATGGGCCCGATGATGGCCATGACCTTGTGCTTGTCCACCAGGGTGTCCACCGCGCTCACCGACTCCAGGGCCTGGCCCTTGCTGTCGGCCATGTAGAGCACCGGGGCGTTGCCGGTGGTGGTCTCATAGAGCCCCAGGCCCAGTTCCAGGGCGGCCAGCACCTCGCGGCCGGGCTGGGCCCAGGCCCCGCTCAGGGGCAGGATGGCCCCCACGGCCACCGGGTTGACCAGGTGGGCCTGCATGATCTCCTTTTGCAGGGCCTTGGCCTTGAGCTTCATGGCCGGGTCCTGGCTGAGGCTCTCCACCTGAGCGGTGGTGGCTTTGGCCTCTTCCAGGCGGCCTTCGCGCAACTGGGCCCGGGCAAGGGAGAGCAGCAAAAGAGCGTTGAGCGCGGGCGGCCGGGGTTTGCCCAGCTGGGCCTCCAGCTCGGCGGAGGAGGCCCGCGCCGATACGTCGGCCAGCTTGTTCTTCAGCATCACCGGCAGGGTGCCGCCGTCCAGGGCCGCGATCTCCAATAGGCTGCCCGTGGCCTGGCCGTACTGGCCCAGGTCGGCCTGGGTCTCGGCCAGGGTGGTCAGGGCCTGCTTGCGCTCGGTTTCGGTGAGGGGGCGGGCCGGTGTGGTCAGCACCCGGCGCAGGGTGGCCGCGGACTGGGACCACTGGCCCAGCTTGCGCTCCAGGTCGCCCAGGAGCAGGGCCCCGGCCACCAGGGCGTCGGGGTCGCCGCCGGTCAGAGGCATGTTGCGCAACTGGTCCACCGCCTCCACCCGCTGGCGGGCTCCCTCGAAGGCGCGGCCCAGGCCCAGGCGGATCTTGCTCTGCAAGGCCGAGTCCGGCTTTTGGGCCAGAGCGGCGCGGAAGGCGTCCACTGCCATGAGGTAGCGGCCCCGCTCCAGGCGCTCCTGGCCCACCTGGGCCAGGCGGCCGGCCTCGCCGCTGCCCGGCTTATAGGCGGTAGCCGCCGAAGGAGCGCCGCGGGGGATGGTGGGCGCGGGGCCGGAGCCCGGGGCGCAGCCGGCCAGGGCCAAGGCGGCCAACAGCATCAGCCAGGCCCAGGACAGGTGCCGGGTCTTGGGCGCGCAAGGTCGAAACTTCATGGGCTCTCCCGCTTAGGGCTTGGCCGGATCAGGAAGATTTTTTGCTGACCACCACCATGGCCGGCCGGAGCAGACGCCCCTGAAACAGGTAGCCTTTCTGGGCCACGGCGATCACCGTGTTCTCGTCCAGCTCGGGATTTTCCTGCTGCATCATGGCCTCGTGGAGCTCGGGGTCAAAGGGCTGGCCCATGGCCTCCATGGGTTCCAGGCCGTGGCGCTCCAGGGTCTTCAAGAGCTCGCCGTGGATCATCTCCACCCCTTGGGCCAGGGTGGCCTCGCCGCCGCCCGTGGCCGCGCTTTCCAGGGCCCGCTCCAGGTTGTCTAAGACGGGCAACAGGTCCTTGACCAGGCCCTCGTTGGCTCGCTTGAAGAAATCGGCCTTTTCGCGCTCGGTGCGCTTCTTGTAGTTGTCCAGCTCCGCCGCCTGCCGGAGCATGCGCTCCTTGAGCTCGGCCAGCTCCCCGCCCTCTTCCGGGGCCTGGGAGGCCTGCTCCTCGGACTCGGCCTGGGGAGCCTTTTCGGCGTCCGGTTTTTCGATCTTTATCACGCTGACTGATCCCTTCTTTCCGCTCTACTTGGTGCGCTCGTCCAGGATGCGGCTGACCAGGCGGGCGGTGAAGTCCACCATGGGAATGACTTTGGAATAATCCATGCGAGTGGGGCCGATGATGCCCAGGGCCCCCAGGGGCTGGTCCTGATCGCCATAGGCCGAGGTGACCAGGGTGAGGCCCTCCAACTCGGCCTGCTCACTTTCCGAGCCGATGACCAGGCGCACGCCCTGAGCGGTGAGCGCCTTGTCCAGCAAGCGCAGCAGGGTGGATTTTTCCTCAAAGGTCTGAAAAATACCTCGCAGGCGCACCACGTCGCGGAACTCGGGCTGGTCCATCAGATTGCTCTGGCCGTCGATTAATAGATCGCCCTCCGAGCGGCTCTGCAAGGCCTGCTTGCCCAGGGTGAGGGCCCGCGAGAGCACCGCGTCAAAACGGTTGCGCTCCTGGGCCATCTCCTGGGCCACCCGCTGCTTTACCTGGCCCAGAGTCAGGTCTGCCAAAAGTTCGTTGAGGTAGCGGGAGTACTTGTCCAGCTCCTCTTGGGCGATGTCTTCCTCGGCCTCGATGATGCGGTTCTGCACCCCACCGGCCTTGGAGACCAGCACCACCAGGATGAGCCCGGCGGCCAGGCGCACGAACTCCATATGCCGGAACACCTCCTGTTCCGGGCTGGGCACCGCCACCAGGGAGGCCTGGCGGCTGATCTGACTCAGGGCCCGGCTGGTGGCCTTGAAAATGTCGTTGAGGTCGTAGAGCTGGTGGCCGTCGAGCTGGGCCCGGATGGCTGCCTTGACCGACTCGTCCAGCTCGTCCAGCTCCAGGATGGAGTCCACGTAAAAGCGCATGCCGTCCGGGGTGGGGATGCGGCCGGCCGAAATGTGGGGCTGGGCCAAAAAGCCCATTTCCTCCAAGTCGGCCATAACGTTGCGAATGGTGGCCGCGGAAAAGCTCACGTTCTTCTGCTTGGAAATGGTGCGGGAACCCACCGGCTCGGCCGTGGCGATATAGGTGGCCACCACCGAGGAGAGCACCAAGCGAGCGCGCGAGGAAAGTTCATCCGCCACAGATACTTACCGCCTTTTTCACCCGAAATATATGACTGATAGGAATCTAGCAACCCCAGGGGGCCATGTCAAGGCAAGCCCCCGAATAAGCTTTAAGTTTCGAGACTTAGCCAGTCCCACAGGGCCAGAATGATCCGCTTGTCCCCGTCGCTCAGCCCCATTTCTTCCAAACGCACGCCTTTGAGACGCTCCAGAGCCTCGCGGCGCCCCTCGGCGCTGCGGTCCGTCCCGGTTCCGTTGATCTGGTCCAGGGCCAGTTGCAGGGCCTCCACCAAGGGCAGGCTGGCCCCTTCTTGGCAGAGCCTCAGGCCCAGGCCGCTGATCAGACAGGCCAGGTGGTGGTCCACCACCTGGATCACCGTGGCGGCCAGCTCCGGAGCCTGGTCCTTGCTGGCCTTGGCGATGGCCGCTTCGTCCTCTCCCTGAGGCTTGATCAGCACCCCCTGGGCCCCGGCGTGGGTCATGGCCGCCGCATCGGCCAGGGAACCCTTGCGGCTGTAACCCAGGGCCGCGGCCTCGGGATAGTGCTCGCGCACCGAGGCCAGGGCGCTCAGCCCGAACTTGGGCCCCTGCCCCAGCTGGGCGGCCACCTCAAGGAACGCGGCCTGGGCCGTGGCCGCGCGGGCGTAAACCCTGCGCAGGAATTGGTTGGCCCGTTCCCAGCCCTCGCCCTCCAGGCCCTCGTAGAGCGGCTCCACGGCCTCGCCCGGGCCCATGAGCTTGGCCAGATCCTCGGGCGCGGGCAGCTCGCCGGGCTCGCTGCCCGGTTTTGCGCCGTAGATGTCCAGCAAAAAGCAGAGGCAGAGCTTGCCCTCCAGCTTGCGCTGGGCCCGCTCAAAGTCGCGGGCATAGATCATCTCCACGTTCTTAAAGGCCGGAGCGATGTTTTGGCTGAAGTTGTCCAGCTCGAATTCTGTGTCGTCTATGAAGCAGATAGTGGGCTGCATTTCAGGCTGGCTCTCCTTGGGACGCGGGGCGGGCCCCGACGGCGCCGGGACAAATTAGGCTTAACTATAAAGCATATAGAGTCCACATAGGCCGGGGCAAACAAAAAGAACCCCCGCCCTAGCCGCCAAGGCCGTCCCGCTCACTTGGCCGGGGTTATGTCCTTGTAGTCCTGTTCCTTTTTCCGGTCCATGGGCAGGTGGACTATCTTATTCCCCGAGAAATCCAACTTGTCCATCTTGAGGCGGCGCACCCGGCGGTCGTTCTGGGTGTGGAAGTAGAGCAGCTTGTTACGCGTATCCCAGCCGCTGGTCCAGATGGTGGAGCTGCGCATACCCTTGCTGGCCTTGGTGCTGCCGCCCTCGCCGCTGCCCAGGGGCACGTTGAAATTATCCAGGATGCGGAAAAGCTCGTATATGGCTTCCGGGCCGTCGGGCAGAGGGCGGTGGGTCTGGGTCCAGGCCACGGCCCGGATGAAGCGCGAGGGCGGGGTGAAATCGCCCGGCAGGCCGATCATGCCGCTGCCGTGGCCCAAGGGGGTGAAGTCCTCGTCGGCCAGCTTCTTGCCGGGAATGCCCACGGGCGACAGGTTGATGTAGTTACGCAGGTTGGTGGTGTGCCAGTCATAGGTGGGCGCGTTGGTGATCACCGCCAGGGGGCTGTCGAACACCTTCATGCGCCCCTCGTGGAACTCGATGACCACCGCCTTGCCCGAGGGCTCGGTGAACATCCAATGCGCCTCCACCGGCTTGCCGATGGCCGGCTCCATCACCGCCACCACTCGGACCTTTTTCAAGGCAGCCACGGCCTGGTCCACGCCGGCGCACTGGGAGAGCACGAAAGCCACCACGTCGGCCGCGGTGATGGTGTCCTTTGACTTGGCCGGGTCGTATTTGGGGTAGACCGCGAAGCCGGGGTGATAGAACAGCCCGGCGGTGAGGCCCGCCTGGTTCATGCCGTCGGCAAACACGTCCCGGTGCACCATGTCCAGGGCCACGAAGCCGTACTTGGCCACCCAGCGCTTGCCGTTGAGGCCCTGCGGCGTGGTGCCCACAAAGGCGTAGCCCTTGGGCACGATGGCCACGCGGGACTCCAGATCAAACGCGCCCCACTCCATGGAGCGGCCGTAGACCGTGGCCCCGTCCTTGGCCTTGAGCCGTATGCCGGTGCAGGCCTCGGCCGGGAGGGAAGCTAGGGCCGCCATGGCCAGGCAGGCGATCGAGAGCAGGATCGTGCTTATGTTCCGGCGCATAGCGCGTCTCCGTATGGGTATTATCTATTTGGTAGCATCAACCGCCCCGGCCAAACAAGCTGGACGCAAGCCGCTTGACCGCCTTGGCCGGTGGTGCTAATTAATTCCCCATAACTTTCAGGGAATCAACGGCCCGCCAGGGCCCCCAAGGAGGACCTTCAATGAAAAAAGTGCTGATCATAGGCTGCGGCTCTTACATGGACAGCGGCTACGGCTGCCCCGGCGAGTGGCGCTGTCTCAAGGCCGCCGCCATGGGCGAAGGCAATTTCGACGAGCCGGTGCAGGTGCTGGGCTTCCACACCTGTCATTGCCCCGGCCGCAACACCATCTCCAATCTGGGCATGAACATGAAGCTGGCCGAGGTCAAGCCCGACGCCATCTATTTGAGCTCCTGTATGGCCGGAGCCAAGCCCGAGTGCCCCTACACCAAGCCCGAAGACCTGGCCGAGATGATCACCGGCAAGACCGGCATCCCGGTGGTTCTGGGCACCCACGACTACCACTAGTTTACGCGCCCGCCGCCCTCCCCGGCCTGTCCGGGGAGGGCCTTTGCTTGCACCCCGCCCCTTCCGCCCTTATAAATATAGGCGCACCCTGTTCCATTGGAGAGACACATGGACTGCGCCAGCGAACCCACCGGCTTTGACTACGTAGGCAACTGCATCCGCCCGCCCAGCGAGGCTTATTCCATACTGATCCAGGCCACCCTGGGCTGCTCGCACAACAAGTGCGGCTTCTGCGGCACCTACCGCGACAAACGCTTCGCCATCAAGGACCAGGCCATCCTGGAACGGGACATCGAGTTCGCCTCCAAGCACTGCTCGCGCCAGCGCCGGGTGTTCATCATGGACGGCGACGCCCTGATCATGCCCATGAAGCGCTGGGAGTGGCTGCTCACCCAGATCAAACAAAAGCTGCCCTGGGTGACCAGGGTGGGGGCCTATGCCAACTCCAAGGCCGTGGCCATGAAGAGCGACGAGGAGCTGGCGCGGCTCAAGGAGCTGGGCCTGGGCATCCTCTACTTCGGAGTGGAGAGCGGCCATCCCGAGGTGCTCAAGCACATCGTCAAGGGCGCCAGCCCGGCCAAGCTAATCGAGCAGGGCCAACGGGTAAAAAAGGCGGGCATCAAGCTGAGCGTCACGGTGCTCCTGGGCATCGGCGGCACCAAGCTGAGCCTGGAGCACGCCAAGGCCACCGGCGAGCTCTTGAGCAAAATGCAGCCCGACTATGTGGGCGCGCTGACCCTGATGCTGATTCCCGGCACCCCGCTGCACGACCTCTACGAGCGCGGCGAGTTCGAGGTTCCCGGGGTTGAGGGCATGCTCCGCGAGCTGCGCGAGATGATCGCCCACACCGACCTGGGCGGCGGGCTGTTCTATTCCAACCACGCCTCCAACTATCTGCCGGTCAAGGCGGTGCTGCCGCGCGACCGCGAGCAGACCCTGGCCCTGATCGACCAGGCCCTGCAAGGCCGGGTGGGGCTCAAGCCGGAATGGATGCGGGCGTTGTAAAGAGGCTGTCTGAAATTATTGCATGGGGCGGGGTGCCTCCCCGCCCTTTGCTTACAAAAAGGCAAAGCAGCGGTTAAGGAAAAAAGAAAGCTGAGAAAGCTTAACTTGGAGGCGCAATACGGATGCTGATGCCATCCAGCTGGCGCCTGCCGCGCTGCCGCCCACCGGACAGGCCGCCCAACCCAGGCCGGACTTATTCCTTCCCTACCCTCTTCTGATCTTCATTCTTCCTGGCCATGGCAGAGATTGCTTCGCTTCGCTCGCAATGACAATAGCGTTATGTCATTGCGATGAGCGGCCAACAGGACGCGACGAAGCAATCTCTGCAGGCACAGAGAAGTCACGCCTCTGGCGGGGCCGTCACGAAAGGAATAGTTGGTACTATTGCGAGGCTGGTTGCCCCTGGGTCTGGTCCGTGGGCGGGCTGGCCGGCTGGGGAGCGGGCGCGGCCTGGGGCTGCTGCTTCTCGCTGCGCTCCTCGATCTGGATGCCGTAGCGGTCCTTGAGGAACTCCTTGCCCAGGGCCTTCAAGTCGCGCGAGTCGATGGACACCACCCGCCAGTGCTCGCCCTCTTTCTGGTGCATGCCCAGGCGCAGGCGGCGGCCCTGCCCCGGCTCTGAGAGCACCACCAGGGCGTAGTTGCGGTTGGTGGTCACGTTGGCCGCGAACACCAGGGTCCAGGAGCTGGGCAGGTTCTGGCGGTTGGGGTCCTTGATGGCCTTGGAGACCTCGTAGCGGGCCTGATCCACCGCCGCGCCCATGAAGGCCCCGGCCAGTCCCCGGATGATGCTGCGCCGCTGCTCGTCCTCGCCCTTGGGGGCCACCATGTCCACGAAGAAATCTTTTTGTCCCCTGAGCACGCTGTCGATGTCCACATAAGCCAGGAACAGACGGGGCTCACGGTCGTGGATGGCCTTGCCGATCTGGTACAGGGCGTAGCGCGGCCCGCTGAGGAAGCCGTGGGTCAGCCAAAAGGCGCTGGAGGCCAGCGCGGCTAGAATCACCCACAACCACCAGCGCCGCATCATCTACTTTTGCTCCAGGTCGGAGGAACCGGCGGCCGGGGCGGCCATGCCTTCCTTGGAGAAGAGCACCTCGCCCACCACCTTGTCGGCCGCGTCGGCGGTGTCCAGGAGAAGCTCGATCTTCTCGATCATCTCCAGACGCAGCTCTTCGCCCGCGTTGTTAAAGGCGTCGGCCCAGTTGCCGGACTCCAAGAATTCCTTGAACCAGGCTAGATCGTTGGTCTTAAGCATGGGGCGAGTATAGGCCGAGCGCCGGGGGGTGTCAACGCGCGGGACGTACTAGGCCAGGGCCTCCACCCTGACCTCCAGGCCGCGCTCCTTGCCGGGCCTCAGGCCCAGGCGCTGCAAGAGGCTGCCCTGGCTCACGGCCAGCTCCAGGCGTCCCAAGGAGTTGAACAGGGCCACGCCCTGCCCCGCCTCGGCCGAGTCGTAGGATTTGGCGATGCCCTGGATGGCCGTGCCCGCCAGGCTGACCAGGGCCGGGCGGCCGGCCAGGAAACCCTCCACCTGCTCGCGGCCCAGGTTGGTCATCAGGTTGCCGAAGCGGTCGGCCATGAGCACCGCTCCCACTAGGGCGTGTCCCTCCTGCCGGGGCTGCGGCCAGTCCAGGCGCATTGGGTCGCTGATCGCCGGCCCCAGGCTGGAGGCGGCGCGGCCCTTGGCCAAGTGGGCCGCGGCGGGAGCGAATACGTCGCGACCGTGGAAGGTGGCGGACACCGGCTGGCGGAAGATGCTTTGGTCGCTGATCTGGTAGCAGCGCGCCTCAGGGTCCGCGTTCAGCACCGCGCTGAACAGGCCGTTGTCCGGCCCCACCCACAGGCACCCGGCGGCCTCGATGGCCATTGCCCGCCGCTCGCCGCCTACACCCGGGTCCACCACGGCCAGATGCACCGTGCCCGAGGGGAACACGCCGATGGCCTGCTCCAGGGCCAGGGCCCCGGCAGCCACGTCCTGGGGCGCGATATCGTGCTCCAGGTCCACCAGGCGCGCCTCCGGGCAGACGCCCAGGATCACGCCTTTCATAAGGCCCACGAATACGCCCGGGCCGAAGTCGCTGGTCATGGTGATGATCGGCGCGCTCATAGCTGCCTCACGATATCGGGCAATATCTCGCCCGCCTTGCCCATCAGCGACAGGTCCACCTCCGCGCTGTTGGGGGTGGGCTCCAGGTTTATCTCGATCACGAAAGCGCCCGCCTGCTTGGCCACCGAGGCCAGACCGGCCGCCGGCTGTACCACCGCGCTGGTGCCGATGACCAGCATGACCTCGCACCCGGCCGCCGCGCGCCAGGCGTTCTCCAATATGTCGGGGTCCAGATTTTCGCCGAACCAAACCACATGGGGCCTGAGCATGGCACCGCACTCGCGGCAGGCAGGCGGATCGGGGCCGGTCAGCGAACGATCCTCGTAAAGCGCGCCGCAAGCAGTGCAGCGCACCCACCACAGATTGCCGTGCAACTCCAGAATGCGCTGGCTGCCCGCCAGGCGATGCAGGCCGTCCACGTTCTGGGTGATGAGGGTGAAGTCGCTGCCGCGCTTTTCCAGGGCCACCAGGGCCTCATGGGCCGGGTTGGGCGCGCAATCGGCGATGAGCCCCCGCCGCCAGTGGTACCAGCGCCACACCAGCTCCGGGTCGCGGGCAAATGCCTGGGGCGTGGCCAGCTCCTCGGGGCGGTAGTTTTCCCACAGGCCGCCCGGCCCGCGAAAGGTGGGCACCCCGGATTCGGCCGAGATGCCCGCCCCGGTGAGCACGGCCACCCTCTGGGCCTGCCTCAAATGGCTGGCCGCCTGGTTGAGGCCTATATCGCTACGGCTCGGCATGATGGCCAAGATAGGCGCGAAAGCACGGACCTGTCAATCGCGGGACAAAACAAAGCGCCCCCCGGCTGGGAAGCGCTTGGAATCGTATAGGTGCGAAGCGGGGCTATTCGGCCTTGGCCTCCTTGGCCTTTTTCTCTTTCTTTTTGGTCTCGGTCTTGGGGGCGGTGTCCGCCGGGGCGCTGGAAGAGGTGTCGCCGTCGCCGGCCGGGGCCGCCACCGAGGAGTTCTTGCCCTTGTAGTCGGTCACGTACCAGCCGCCGCCCTTGAGCTGGAAGGAGTTCAGGCTCATGATCTTCTTTACCTTGCCGCCGCAGTGAGGGCATTTTTTCAGCGGGGGGTCGGAGATCTTTTGCAGGGCTTCGCAAACCTGGTTGCATTTACTGCATTCATATTCATAAACCGGCATGACCTAACTCCTTACGGCTTGTCTGTATCGCCTAGCAGTGGCCCTGATGCAGGGCGGCCGCTGAGTCCTCGTAACAACGCAGCACCTGGTCCAGGCGGGGCAGAGGCACCTTTTTGAGCACCTCTCGGCTGAGGCGGTGAACCTCGGCCTCCTCGGCCTGGCGACGCTGGTGATCCAGATCGAAAAGCTGCACATAAGTGCTGAAGCGGACCACGTGCACCAACTCGTGCACCATCACGTAGGTGAGCAAGGGCAGGAACATCTCCTTGGCCCCTTCGCGCCGCGCCACCTCCAGGAAGTTGTGGTCCTGGAAGCAGATGCGCCAGTAATCCTTGCCGCGCAGACGTTTCTCGTGCGACTTGCGCAACTTGAGAACCTGGGCCAGGGCCTCGCCGCTCACCTCCTCGGGCGAAAGCTCGGCCAGGGTGCGCACCTCAAAGGGGTGGCGGCACCAGAATCCCTCGGACAGCCGAAAGTGGTCGCTCACGCTGTCCTCGGCCACGCTGAGGCCCTCGTGCAATAGCCTCAACTCTTCGCGGCCAAATATGGCTTGGGGGCGCGTCATCGCTCCTCCGCTGGCTCACGACAGGAATATAGTCACGCCTCGGCAAGGGTGCAAGCCTTTTTGTTGATTTTTTCCGGCTCCTTGCCCGGCATTGACAACCCCCGCCCCCGCGGGGACAATGATGAGCGACCCACTTGCTTCCCCTTTCCTGGCCGGGACGGATTATGCGCCTCAAGCACCTGATTAGACTGACGTTATCCTTGTTGCTCCTCACCGGGTTCGCCGCAGGCGCCCCGGCCGCCGCGCCTCCCGCCCTGCTGGACGGCCTGTATCAGCCCGCCGACGCCTCGGCCACCGCCCTGGTGGCGGCCCAGCCCGACGGTTCGTTGATCATGCGCCTGTGGCAAGGCAGCGAGGCGGTGCACGACGGCGGCTTCGCCTTTTTGGGCCGTCTGGTGCCCGGCCCCCAGGGCAAACGCCTCACCGGCACCTGGCAAGCCCTGCCCGGCTCCTGCTGCCCCGGCCGGGGCCGCCAAGAGATCGAGGTGCTGGGGCCCGAATCCTTCCGTTTCGCCTCTTTCGCGCCTTCCCTGGACCGCACGGCCTGGCCCGGGGACAGCGGCCGCATCTTCCGCCGGGTGGCCGGCCCGCCCAGCGACGAGCCCGCCCAGCGCCTGGGCGGCCAGTGGCGGGTGACCTACTGGTACAACGGCCTGCTGCCGGGCGGCGCCCCGGCAGACCTCACCCAGGGCTCCCTCACCCTCACTCCCATGGGCGAGTCCTTGCAGGGCGCGTGGCAGGATCATCCCGGCGCGCTCACCGTAATGCCTTCACCGGGCGGGGCCACCCTCACCTACGCGGACCCCGAGGCCCGTTTCGAGCTCAACGCCCAACTGGCCGAGGAGGCCGGCGGCCTGAACCTGGTGGGGGTATTCTCCTCCACCCTGGGCAAGGGCCAGATGGTGCTGACCCGCCAGGGACTGCCCGCCTCGCCCCCCGGCCCCCAGATCGCCCAGGAGGGCAACCTCAGCGGCCTGTGGGTGGACCAGCGCACGGGCAGCGACTTCTACAAGATCACCGGCTCGGACAACGGCTTCAGCTTCCTGGCCTACGGTGGCGACCGCAACCAGCCGCGCTATCTTTCCAAGGGCCGTGCCGCTCCGGCCGGGCCCGGCCAGTTGGAAGGCGAGGCCAAGGACCAGGCCGGTTATTGCTGCGGCAACCAAGGCCAGTTCAGCTTCAAGCTGATAAGCCCCGAACAGATGGAGGTGACCGCCTATTGGTGGCCCCAGAACCAGCCACGGCCGCAGAACCTGCGGGGCGAGAGCTTCATGGTCCTGCGTGCCTCTGGCAGCCAGCCGGACATGGCCGCCACCCCGGCGGGATGGCCCCAGGTGCTTAGCTCGCGGGCCGACCTGCCCGCCGGCGAGAGCGGCTCCTTGCAGGTGCTGTTCAAGCCCAGCGAGGCCCCGGGCGCGCCCCAGACCCTGTTCTCCCAGGGCGGCTACAACCGCCGCCTGGAGCTGTACCTCACCCCCGAGGGCCGCTTGGCCGCGCTCATCGACACCGCTCAGGGGCCGGTGGAGCTCAACTCCACCGCCGTGGCCGAGCCCGGCCGCGAGCACGCCGCCTGGCTGATCTGGCAGGCCGGCGGCGAGGCGCGGCTCTACCTGGACGCCACCCAGGTGGCCGCCGCCAACCTGCCCGCGCCCTGGACCGGATCGGAAGCGCCCTATTTGGTGGGCGGCAGCCGCTGGCCGGACCGGGTCTTCCACGGCGACATCGACGAAGTGCGCCTCTGGGCCAGCGCCCAGAACCCGGACGAGGCCACCCCGCCCAACCTGACCATCACCCCGGGCGCGGCCCAGCCGGCCAAGGAGCCCGCCGCCCGGGCCGAGGCCCCGGGCACCCGCACGGTGGTGCGCCTGTGGCACCCCAGCCTGCTCATCCACGCTTACGCGGCCACCCCCGAGGCGATCCAGACCTGGCAGAACCGGGGTTTCCGGGTTCAGGGCCCCGTCGCCCGCTTGTGGACCAAGCCGGTGACCGGCAGCCACCCCCTGTGGGCCTACCAACACCAGAGCGGCTACATGCTCATCAGCCCAAAGTCCAGCCCGCCCGAAGGCTGCACCTCCCTGGGCATCCTGGGCTACGCGCCCGAGGAGCCGGGGCCGGGCCGGGTGGAGCTGTATCAGCTCGACGCCTCCCTGGCCGACCCCCTGCGCGGCTCGGTGGTGCCCGACCGTCTCTTCGCCACGGACAAGGCCACCTTGGAGCGTGCCCGCAAGGCGGGCTACGGCCAACCGGTCAAGGTGGCCCTGGTGCTGCCTCCGACCAAGCCGGCCGTCTTCGCCGCCCCCCTGCTCTACACCTGGGACGGCGCTTGGCGCGGCGAGGGCTGGGGCCGTTTCTTCCTGCAAAGGCGGGGCAACGAGCTGATCATGTTCTGGTACTACGCCAACATGAAGGGGCCCAAGTTCTACGGCCGCTATCAGCTCTCCAGCGACGGCAAGACCGCCGAAGGCGTGGCCGTTGGCCAGCCCGGCCCCAAGGCTCGCTTCTACCGCCACCAGCTGGTGTTCGACACCACGGCCAAGGCCGGACCCCGGGTGCGGCTAACCTCCTGGCGCCTGGCCGCTCCCCTGGACGACGGCCGCTTGGTGATCTTCGCCAAGCCCCGCTCCAGCCAGACGCTGTTGATCAAGGCCAGCCAGGCCATGCCCGAACGGGAGCGCTCCATCGTGGAGGGTCTGTTCGGATCGCCCAACCCGCGCGCCTTGTATGACGAGGCGGTGGCCAAGGCCAAGGCGGCCGGCCGCCTGCTGGAGCGCTAGATATGGCGAGCAAGGATAATTTGCGCGCCGAACTGGGGGCGCGCTGGAACGAGCTTTGGCCCGACTCCGGCGAGGCGGGTCGCCTGCCCTTGTTCCCCCTGGCGGGTCGCGCGACCGAGCGCCTGCGCCGCTTGCAGGCCTACCGCCTGGCCCAGACCGTGGCGGTCTTGCCATCGCCCAGTCTGCTCCAGGCACGCATTAACGCGCTCAACGACAACAAGAGCCTCTTGGCCGCCACCCCGGGGCTCAAGCAGGGGTTGGTTCGCCTGACTCCCCAGGAAGTGCCCCTGCCCGCGCGCAGCAAGGTTCTGCGAGGCTGGTCCCTGGCCTCGGCGGGCAAGGTGCTGCGCCTGCCCGAAGCCCGGGCGGGCAAGGCTGGTTTGGTGGTGGGCGCGGCCCTGGCCGTGGACCCGGCGGGCCGCATCCTGGGCGACGGCCGGGGGCTCCTGGATCTGTTCTGGGCTCTATTAATGCGCCTTGGGGCCATCAAGGCCAAGACGCCGGTGGTGGTGGTGGCGGCGGACGAGCAAGTGGTGGATGAGCTGCCCGGCGATTCCTGGGACGTGGGGGCGGACATCATCCTGACCCCCACCCGCACCATTCAGGTGAGCGGCGCGGCCAGGCCCGAGCCCGATCTGGACAGCCTGCCCGAAGCCCTGGCCGGGCTGCCCGTGGTGCAGGCCGTGCGGGGCATGGCCCGGGGCTAGTTCTTGCGGTTGAGGCGGCGCCAGGCCAAGGGTGTGGCCCGGTCTTCCATGCACAGGCGCAGCCCCACCCGGAAGGGCGGCCCCTCGGCGGTCATCTCCCGGTTGATCCACCTGACCTCCCCCTGCACGGTGAGTTCCGCGCCCTCCTCGGGGCGCAGGCACAGCTCCAGAGGGTAGTCCTGGGGAGCCTCCAGGCAACGGTGCAGATGGAACCCGCCGCAATCCAGGCGTTCCAGGGCCAGGCAGCATCCGCTGGGCGAATGGTCCATGATTATGGCCGGGTATTGTTCAGTGAGCTGGTTGCCGGAGAACTGGTCTCGCACCAGGAAACAGGCTTTCAGGCTGGAGGGATGGCGCGGTTCGGAACGGCGCTCCATATGAAAAGGCCACAGCTTCATGTGTCCCCTTACATCAAAAAATGGACCCAGCCGTGGCCTACGCATGGTCATGATCACCTTTAATTGACAAAATGTCAATCCCCTTGGATAGTTGAAAGCGTAACTCGCACCCAAGGCCAACCACGCAGGAGCTCGCTTTGTCAGCCGCCAGAGCCTCGGACCCCATCAGCGTACTGTTTCTGACCCCGGAAGTGACTCCTCTGGCCAAGACCGGCGGCCTGGGCGACGTGGCCGGCGGGCTACCCCCGGCCCTGGCCGCCCTGGGCCTGGACGTGCGGGTGGTCATGCCCCTGTACGGCGACATAGACCGCGCGGCCCACGGCCTCAAGGACACCGGCCTCAGCTTCCCGGTGCCCGTGGACGATCATGCCTACACCTGCCACCTGTGGCAGGTTGAGTTGAACGATTGCCCTATATACCTACTAGGGAATGACGGACTTTTCCAGCGAGACGGCCTCTACGGCGATGTTTACGGCGATTTCGGAGACAACCTGACCCGCTTTGTGTTCTTGTGCCGGGGCGCTTTCGAGCTGGCCCGGGCCCTGGACTGGCCCGCTTCGGTGGTGCACGCCCATGACTGGCAGGCCGCCCTGGCAACCGCCTATCTGGCCACCGCGCCCTTTGACCTGGGGCCCCTGGCCAAGGCCAAGGGAGTGGTGACCATCCACAACCTGGCCTTTCAGGGCATCTACCCCCGCTGGGACTTCCCGCTTCTGGGCCTGCCCGAGTGGATGGACTCCATCGACGGGGCCGAGTATTGGGGCAATATCTCCCTGCTCAAGGCCGGGCTCATGACCGCCGACGCCATCACCACGGTGAGCCCCACCTATGCCCAAGAGATTCAGGAGCCCGATCTGGGCATGGGCATGGACGGGGTGCTGCGCCACCGGGCCCGCCTGCTGCACGGCATCCTGAACGGGGTGGACTACGGTGCGTGGTCGCCCGACACGGACCGCCATCTGCCCGCGCCCTACTCGGCGGCCGACCCGGCCAGCAAGGCGGCCTCCCGCGACGAACTGCTAACCACCTTCGGCCTGGAGCCGCCGAGCGACGGCGGCATGGTCCTGGGCTTCATCGGACGCCTGACTTATCAAAAAGGGGTGGACCTGATCGCGGCCACGGCCCACGAGCTGGCCGCGCGGGGGCATCGCCTGGCCCTGCTGGGCACCGGCGACACGGATTTGGAGGCGCGCCTGAAGCACCTGGCCGGAAGCCTGCCGGGCAAGGTGGGACTCAAGCTGACATTCAGCGAAAAGCTGGCCCACCTGCTGCAAGGCGGCAGCGACCTGATGCTCATGCCCAGCCGCTTTGAGCCCTGCGGCCTGAACCAGATGTACGCCCTGCGCTACGGCACCCTGCCCCTGGTGCACGCCACCGGCGGGCTCAAGGACACGGTGGAGGCCTATGACCCGGCCACGGGCGCGGGCGACGGCTTCGTCTTTGCGCCCCACACCCCGGAGGCCCTGCTGGCCCAGGTGTCTTTGGCCGAAAAGGCCCACGCCAGGCCAGACGGCTGGCGCGCCTTGCAGGCGCGGGCCATGGGCCGCGACTTTTCCTGGGCGGCCAGCGCCCAGCGCTACGCTTCCTTGTTCGAGGATCTGCTCAGGGATTGAGCTGAAGGCTCAGTTCAGGGGCGCGCAATCCAAGACCACCTGCTTTACCTCGCCCGCGGTCACGGTCCAGTCGCCCAGGCTGAACTGGCCGGACAAGTAATAGCCGCCGTCGATCTTGAAAGTGCCCTTGGTGCCGTCCTTGGCCACATAGGCGAAGGTCACCAGCTGGCCGGAGCTCGCCTTGGTGGGCGGGTCCAGGCGGGTCATGCTCTTTAGGTCGCGCAGGTCGATGGTGGCTTGTCCCTCATCCATTTGCACCACCACCTCGGTGGCCAGGAAATCCGCCTGGAGCAAGCGGGCCCCGAAGTTCTTCACCCGCATGACCTCGCCGCCGAGCATGGTAACCTTGGCCGCGCAGCCGGTCTCGTCGGCCAGGGCAGCCGGAGACGTCAGCAACCCAACCAGCAGCAGCGCCGCCCCCCAAATTGCCAGCCGCTTGGTCATGCCTTTGTTTCCTCCTTGGCTTCATCCTCCGCGCCGGAGGCGGGATTCTGCCCTCCCCCCATGCGGTAGCCTTCCAGGTCCATGGTCACGTACTGATAGCCCGCCGCCTTGACGGCCTCTATTATGCGGCCGCGCAGGGGCTCGGACAAGGCCCGGGCCAAATCCTCGGGCATCAGCTCCAAACGGGCCAGGGGATGGTGGTCGCGCACCCTGAGGTTGCCTGTGAGCATCCCGCGCAAGGCGGCCTCGGCCCGCTCGATGCGCCCCAGGGCCCCGGCGCTCAGCGGGGTCCCGTAAGGCACCCGCGAGGCCAGGCAGGCCGCGGCCGGCACCTCGGCGGTGGGCAGCCCCAGGGCCCGGCTCAGGGCGCGCACCTCGGCCTTGTTCAGCCCCGCCTCGGCCAGGGGGCTGGCCACGCCCAGCTCCTCCTTGGCCCGGTTGCCGGGCCGGAAGTCGGCCGCATCGTCGGTCTGGCTGCCTTCGGCCAGGGCGGCGATGCCCTTTTCGGCGGCCAGGCGCTTGAGCTCGCCGAAGCGCAGGCGCTTGCAGTGATAGCAACGCTGCTGGTCATTGGCCGCCAGCTCGGGATGGTCAAGCTCGTGGAGGTCGCTCTCGATGAGCTCCACCCCCAAGGCCTCGGCCAGCTCGAGGGCCCGCGCAGCCTCCCAGGAGGGCGTGAAGACGCCCATACACAGGGCGGCGCTCACCCTCCCGCCCAGGGCCTGGCGGGCGGCGGTGAGCAGTAGGGCCGAATCCACCCCGCCGGAAAAAGCCACCAGCAGGGACTCGTGCTCCCCCAAACGCTCCAGGAGCCGGCGCCACTTGGCGGCCAGCTCCGGGGAAAGCTCGCTATCGCGTAGAGAATAGGCCATGCGCCTCAGACCAGGGCGCCGTGCCCCGCCGCCTCCAGGGCAGCCACGATGGGCTCGGTGTCGATCTTCTTCAGGCGGAAGGTGTAGACCCGGCGGCCCACGTCGGAGTTGAGCTGGGCCACGCTGACCACCTCGCCGCCGTGCTTGCGGATGATGCCGTAGACCTCTTCCAGGGAGCCAGATCCGGTACGGAGCACTACGTCCAGGCGGCTGCTCTCGTCCAGCAGACCCAGCAGGGCCACAAAGACTTTGAGGATGTCGGCCAGGGTGATGATGCCCTTGAGCTCGCCGTCGTCCACCACGGGCAGACCGGTGAGGCGGTGGGCGT
Source organism: Desulfarculaceae bacterium (assembly GCA_020444545.1). Classification (NCBI taxonomy): domain Bacteria; kingdom Pseudomonadati; phylum Thermodesulfobacteriota; class Desulfarculia; order Desulfarculales; family Desulfarculaceae; species Desulfarculaceae bacterium. The sequence continues at coordinate 754,906 of JAHLKT010000002.1, forward strand.
GAATCAGGCGGGCGGCCTGGTACACCGTTTCCTGGCTGCCGATGGTCAGGGGATCGTGGTGCATCACGTCCTTGACCCTAAGCTCCTCCAGCAGGCTGGCCACGTAGGCGGTGCGCAGATCTATGTCCGTGACCAGGCCCAACAGCTTGCCCTCTTCCAGCACCGGCAGGTGGCGCACCCCATGCTCCTGCATCAAGTTGAGAGCCTCGGCCACCGAGGCCTGGGGCCCGATGGTCCAGGGGGCGGGACTCATGCGATTGGCGACTATCATGCACACCTCCGTAACCCAATGGTCACCTTATTCTTCAGATAGCAGGATTGGGCTAAAAAATGATAGCCTAAATTTAATTGACCCATTGGTCACTAAAACCCAAGGCAGCGGGCTTAGTGACCTTTTTCCGGCCTCAGTGCACCGTGCACAATTTTGCCCCATGGTCTTGGCAAATTTTCACACTATGGTATCTTGACATTCTTCCAGAGATGCTCTTAATTTATAGCTCATGAACAATGTCGGTTCAGCAGGCAGCCAGCCGTTTCATGTGCACTCCGCAATGAACCCTTCGCAACGCAGGAGACCAGGCCAATGACCCCCAAATTTATTTTCACCACTGGTGGTGTGCTTTCTTCCCTGGGCAAGGGTCTGGCCTCGGCCTCCATCGGGGCCCTCCTGGAAGCGCGCGGTCTGTCCGTGGTCCTGCAAAAACTCGACCCCTATGTGAACGTGGACCCGGGCACCATGAACCCCTTCCAGCACGGCGAGGTCTACGTAACCGACGACGGGGCCGAGACCGACCTGGACATGGGGCATTACGAGCGCTTCACCCACGCCAAGATCAGCAAGAAGTGCAACCACACCACCGGCTCCATCTACAACAGCGTGATCACCAAGGAGCGGCGCGGCGACTACCTGGGCGGCACGGTGCAGATCATTCCCCACATCACCGACGAGATCAAGCAGGCCATCACCAACGTGGTCAACGGCTCTGACCTGGCCATCGTGGAGATCGGCGGCACGGTGGGTGACATCGAGTCCCTGCCTTTTTTGGAGGCCATCCGCCAGTTCCGCAACGACGTGGGCAAGGAAAACTGCCTTTATGTGCATTTGACCCTGGTGCCCTACATCAAGACCGCCGGTGAGCTGAAAACCAAGCCCACCCAGCACTCGGTCAGCGAGCTAAGGCGCGTGGGCATCCAGCCGGACATCCTGCTCTGCCGCACCGAAATGCCCCTGGACCGCAGCCTCAAGGAAAAGATAGCCCTGTTCTGCAACGTGGAGCCCGAGGCGGTGATCACCGCCGTGGACGTGGACACTATTTACGAGGTGCCGCTCAAGTTCCACGAGCAGAACCTGGACGAGCAGATCTGCCGCAAGCTGAACATCTGGACCCGCACCCCCAAGCTGGACAATTGGGAGGAGCTGGTCTACAAGCTCAAGCATCCGGCCCACGAGGTGACCATCGCCATGGTGGGCAAGTACGTGGACCTGAGGGAAAGCTACAAGAGCCTCAACGAGGCCCTGTGTCACGGCGGGGTGGCCAACAACAGCAAGGTCAACATCGAGTTCGTGGACTCCGAGCAGGTGGAGCGCGACGGGGTCGGCATCATCGGCGAGGTGGACGGCATCCTGGTGCCCGGCGGCTTCGGCTCGCGCGGGGTGGAGGGCAAGATCAAGGCGGTGCAAAAGGCCCGCGAGGAATCCATCCCCTATTTCGGCATCTGCTTCGGCATGCACATGGCGGTGATCGAGTTCGCGCGCAACGTCCTGGGCTGGAAAGAGGCCCACTCCTCTGAGATCGACCCCAACACGCCCTACCCGGTGATCTACCTCATGCGCGAGTGGTTCGACTTCCGCACCCAGCAGGTCGAGCGCCGCGACGAGCTGACCGACAAGGGCGGCACCATGCGCCTGGGCGCCTACCCCTGCAAGCTGGTGCCCGGCACCCTGGCCCACAAGGCCTACAAGGTGGACGAGATCAGCGAGCGCCACCGCCACCGCTATGAGTACAACAACCAGTTCAAGGAAGAGATGGCCGAGAAGGGCATGATCCTCTCGGGCACCAGCCCGGACGGCGAGCTGGGCGAGATCGCCGAGCTCACCGACCATCCCTGGTTCCTGGGCTGCCAGTTCCACCCCGAGTTCAAATCGCGCCCCATGGACCCCCATCCCCTGTTCCGGGAGTTCATCCGCGCGGCTGTCCGCCACAAGAACGCCAAGGGCAGCTAGGCCGTGGACCAGGAAGTCGCCAGCGTCACCTTGGCCGGGCGGCCCTTTGGCCGGCAAGAGTTTTTCGTCATCGCCGGGCCCTGCGTCATTGAGGACGAGTCGGTCACCCTCACTGTGGCCCGGCATCTGGCCCAGCTTTCGGCCGAGCTTGACCTGCCGCTGATCTTCAAGGCCAGCTTTGACAAGGCCAACCGCACCAGCGTGACCAGCTTCCGGGGGCCGGGCATGGCCACCGGCCTGGAGGTGCTGGCTAAGGTAAAGGACCAGACCGGCCTGCCGGTGATCAGCGACATCCACCACGCGGCCCAGGCCGCCCCGGCCGCCCAGGTGCTGGACGTATTGCAGATCCCCGCCTTTCTCTGCCGCCAGACCGACCTGTTGGTGGCCGCCGGCGAGACCATGAAGCCGGTGAACGTGAAAAAGGGCCAGTTCATGGCCCCGCACGACGTGGGGCCCATCCTGGACAAGGTGAGGAGCACCGGCAACCAGACCGTCTGGCTCACCGAGCGGGGGGCCAGCTTCGGCTACAACAACCTGGTGGTGGACATGCGCTCCATCGCCATCATGCGGGCCCGGGGGGTGCCGGTGGTGTTCGACGCCACCCACAGCGTGCAGCTTCCCGGCGGGCTGGGCACGGCCAGCGGCGGCGACCGCGAGCACGCCCCGGTGTTGGCCCGGGCGGCGGTGGCCGCCGGGGCGGACGCGGTGTTTTTGGAAGTTCATCCCGACCCGGACCAGGCCCGCTGCGACGGCCCCAACAGCCTGCCCCTGTATGAAGTGGGCGCGCTCCTGAAACAGCTCAAGGCCATCCACGCCTTGGTGCGGAGAGAAGCCTGATGAGCCCCAGCCTGCAAGAACGCGCCGCCAAGATAAAGCTCCTGGTGTTGGACATCGACGGGGTGCTCACCGACGGCCGGGTCGTATACGACCAGAACGGCAGCGAGTCGAAGTTCTTTGACATCAAGGACGGCCACGGCATCAAACTTTTGCAGCGGACCGGCATGGGCATAGTGTGGCTCAGCGGCCGGGCATCCACGCCCAACCAGGTGCGAGCCCGCGAGCTGGGCATCGACGAGTTGGTGGAGGGTTGCAAGATCAAGCTGCCCGAGTTCCAGCGCCTGGTGAGTGAGCGCGGCCTGACGCCTGACCAGGCCGCCTTCATGGGCGACGACCTCATCGACCTGCCGCCCATGCGCGCCTGCGGCCTGGCCCTGGCGCCCAGCGACGCCTGGCCCGAGGTAAAGGACGCGGCCCAATGGGTGGCCACCCTGCCCGGCGGCCGGGGCGCGGTACGCCAGGCCTGCGAGCTGCTCATGAAGGCCCAGGGCAAGTGGGAAGAGATTACCAGCCGGTATTTCGATTAGACCGCGCGCTGAAAGAAAGTAATGGGCCGTGGCCGAAGGGCTGCGGTCTTTTGGTTTAGTTTGGAATATAAAGAAGGCAATGCTCCTCGCGGGCGCGTTCTGTCGGCGCAATCCCTTCGGGCGTAGACAAACCCCGCCCCTGCATTTGCCTAGTGTTAAACGAAAGTGTCATTGCGAGGAGCGTAGCGACGAAGCAATCTCTGCCTGAAAGAAGACACATCCAACGGCCGGTGCCGCCTGCCTGAAACGCCGCCGTCCGCCTGAACTCTTGTGGCTTTGCTACGCTTCGCCACCCCGACAGCAAGCTGTCGGGGCCACCCAAAAACGATTTTTTTACTTCCTGATTTTCCTTCTGTTGCCCCCGATAGCTATGCTATCGGGGCGGTATAGCCGCAAGAAGACCTAATTCCTTTGGCGTTTGTAACCGAGAAAAGCGGCAAGCCAGGAAGCGACCAAAATGCCTCAACCCAACCTGGAAACCCTGCGCGCTCAGGCCCTGGAGCTGGGCGCGGACCGCGCGGCGATCATCAGTACCAGCGATATCGCGGTGTCCGAGGCGGTGGCCTTTAAGTGCCGGGTGCCCCGCTGCCCCAACTACGGTACATCCGCCAACTGCCCGCCGCACGCCCCCACCCCCGAGGAGTTCCGCAAGGTCCTGGCCGGCTTCTCCCAGGCCATCTTGTTCAACAAGCGCTTTGCGCCCGAAGTGATGATCAGCCCGAAGAAAGACGCCGAACGGCGCGGGGCCTTCCGGGCCATCTTCCAGCTCTGCGCGGACCTGGAGTCGGCCGCCTTTTACGCGGGCCACTACCTGGCCTTCGGCCTGGCCGCCGGCTCCTGCAAGAAGGTGCTGTGCCCCAAAAATACGGTGTGCAAGGTACTGGACGGCGAGGCCTGCCCCGCCCCAGCCCTGGCCCGGCCTTCCATGGAGGCGGTGGGCATCGACGTGTTCCAGCTGGCCGCCCTGGCCGGATGGCCGGTGCAGCCAGTGGGCCGCGAGGCCGCTCCCAAACAGGTTGCCGACTCCTCGCTCACCGGATTGCTGGTGGTCCACTAGTCCCGGCAAACCTTGCCCTTGCCTGCAAAGGGGTTACTTTATTAGCCCTAAATAGGCTAGGATATCCGCTGAGACATACACCGTGGCAGCACTGAAGCCTTGTGGGGGGCAATCTATTCGGTCCGCTGAACGGACGGCTTGATGCGGCAAGACGGCTCTCTGCAAAAGCGCTCACCTTCCGATCACAACCAGGCCCTGCGCCTGCGCCTGACTTTCTACGCCCTGCTGGGCGGCATGACCCACCTGTTCCTGGTGTGGATGTGCTTGTATTTCGGCTTTTTCCGGGGCGGCGTGAAAGTCTTCCTGATCCTAACCGCCGTGGACCTGACCGGCCGCCTCGCCTTCCTGGCCCTGGTGGCCACCGGCCTCAACCTGCGCTTCAAGGAAGCCGGCCTCACCCTGCCCCAGATACTGTGGGCCACCCTCTGTGTGCTGGCGGCGGTCTACTTCGTGGAACACGGCCGCCTGGTCCTGTTGATGTTCTATCTACAGGTAATGCTTTTCGCGGCCTTCATACTTCGCCGGGAAGGCTTCATTTTGGTCACCATCCTGGCCGTGCTGGGCTACGCGGGGGTCATAGTCGCCCTCACCGCCTATCATCCCCAGGCAGTGAACCAGCGTTTGGAATGGCTGCAATGGCTGGGCTTCTTGCTGATCATGTGCAGCCTGTCCCTGGTGGGGGCCCAGCTCAACAAGTTCCTGCGCCGTTACCATCTTCAGAACCGCCAGCTAAAGGATGCCATGGAGCGCATCGAGGAGCTGGCCATCACCGACGAGCTGACCAAGCTGTTCAACCGGCGCTACGTCATCGACATACTCAACGAACAGATGGCCTTGGCCGCGCGCGGGGTCAGTTCTTTTTCGGTGTGCTACATGGACCTGGATCACTTCAAGGTGATCAACGACACCCTGGGCCACGACGCGGGCGACCGGGTGCTGCAAAAGACCTCCGAGTTGCTGACCGCTTCCCTCCGGGAGGTGGACCGGGTGGCCCGCTTCGGGGGCGAGGAATTCCTGGCCGTGCTGATCAACTCCACGGTGGAGCGCTCCCACGACGTGGCCGAGCGCCTGCGCCGTCGCATCGAACAAGAGGCTTTTCCCGAGTTGGACGGCGATCTCAGGGTGACCATCTCCATCGGCGTGGCCGAGTACCAGCCCAACGAAACGGTGGACGACGTGCTCAAGCGGGCCGACCAGGCCTTGTATGAGGCCAAGCGCAGCGGCCGCAACCGCACGGTGAGCATCCCGGCCTAGCGCCTTCCCCCCAAAAAAGAAAGGAGCCCCCGAAGAGGCTCCCTCCTACCGGCTATCTTGACGGGCTATCCGGCTTTGGCGGCCTTGAAGCCCAGGTCGAACGCTTTGACGTTGGAAGCGGCGAAGCGCTTCTTGGTCTGGGAACGGATGATCTTTTTCATGGTCTTTACGTCCACGGGCAGCTCCACCGCTCCGAAGAGCGCGCCCAGCATGACCATGTTCAGGCTCAGCGGGTTCTTGGCCTCCTCGGCCAAGGCCTGGCCGTCGAACGCCACCACCTTATTGACCTTCTTCTTCAGATAGGCCACCGATTCCTCGGCCGGCGGATAAGGCGCCGCGCCGATGGCCACCGTGAAGGGCGGCAGGGGCCGTACGTTGGTGATGATCAGGGTCTCCTTGTTGGCCTTGGGCAGCAGGCGCAGCGCCTCCACCGGCTCGAAGGCCACCAGGACGTCTGCCTCGGCATTGGCCACGATGGGGCTGGTGCCTTCGCCCAGGATAACGGCCGACTCCACCACGCCGCCGCGCTGGGCCATGCCGTGGATCTCGCTGACCACCACCTTGACGCCCGCCGCCAGGGCCGCCTGGCCCAGAAGGTTGCTGGCCAAGAGGTTGCCCTGGCCGCCCACGCCCACGAAAACTATGCGTTGGGTGCTCATGATCTCCTCCTTAAGCCTTGGCCTTCACGGGCAGGATGGCGTTCTCCGGGCAAATCTGGGCGCAAAGCGCGCAGCCGATGCACTGCAGCGGGTTGATCCTGGCCTGGCCGTCCTCAACGAACATGGCCGGGCAAGCCACCTTTTTGATGCAGTCCATGTGGCCCTTGCACTTGTCCGGGTTCACCTGGAAGGACTTTTTGCTGCTGGGGGCCACCCGGCGGGCGAACAGCGGACACAGCTCCTTGGAGATGATCACGCTTACGCCCTCGTGGGCCACCGCCTCTTCAATGGCCTTTTTGGAGGCGCGCACCTTGAAGGGCTTGATGGTGGTCACGTGCTGCACACCCAGGCCCCTGACCAGGGGCTCTATGTCCAGGTGGGTGGTTGCGTCGCCGATGGCTTCGGTGTCCACCCCCGGGTGGGGCTGGTGGCCGGTCATGGCCGTGGTGCCGTTGTCCAGGATCACCAGGGTGAAGTTGTGGTTGTTGTGCACCGCGTTCACCAGGCCGGTGATGCCGCTGTGGAAGAAGGTGCTGTCGCCGATAAAGGCCACCACCTTCTGGCCCGTGGCCCGGGCGATGCCACCCGCGCTGGAAACCGAGGAGCCCATGCAGATGAGGAAGTCCGCCGCCTTGATGGGGGGCAGCAGTCCCAGGGTGTAGCAGCCGATGTCCGTGGGGTAGATGGCCTCCTCGCCCATGACCTCCTTGACCGCGTGATAGGTGGCGCGGTGGGGGCAGCCGGGGCAGAGGTTTGGCGGACGCCCCGGAGGCGCGGGCATGTCGGCCAGCTTGAGCTCGGCGGTGTTCTTGTACTTGAGGCCGAAGGTCTTGGCGATGACGGTGCGCACCAGGCGGGGGTTGTACTCGAAGGCGCGGCTCAGGAAGTCCGGCGCCTCGATGTCCACGCTCTTGGACGGCACCTTGCCCGGAACCTTGCCCACGATCTTGACCTTGATGCCCTTTTCCTGGGCAATGGCCCTGACCGCCTCTTCCATGATGGGCTCGAGTTCTTCGATGACCAGGACCGTGTCCAGGCCCTTCAAGAAGTTGGCCAGCTTCTTCTCGGGCAGAGGGTAGCTCATGCCCACCTTGAAGATCTTGACCTTGCTCTTGGCGCCCAGGTCGGCCACGGCGTCGGCCACGTAGTTGTAAGACACGCCGTTGGTGATGATGCCCAGCTTGCCCCGGCCCTCGATCTTGTTCCAGGGGCTTCTTTCGCTGATGGCCTGGGCCTGGTTGTAGATGTTAAGCAGGCGCAGGTGCAGGTTGCGGCTTACCGCGGGCACCGTGACGAAGCGCATGGGCTCCTTGACGAACTTGGCGGTCTGCTTCACCTTGCCCAGCTTGTTCAGCTTCACCGCCTCGCGGGCGTGGTTCACCCGGGTGGTGGTGCGGATGAACACCGGCACGCCCAGCTCCTCGCTGAGGTCGAAGGCGTGGGTGACCATGTCCCTGGCCTCGGCCGGTCCGGCGGGCTCCAGCATGGGCAGGCCCGAAAGACGGGCGTAGTAGCGGTTGTCCTGCTCGTTTTGGCTGGAGAACAGCGAGGGGTCGTCGGCGGTGAGGATCACCATGCCGGCCCGCACGCCCACGTAGGCCAGGGTCATCAGGGGGTCGGCCGCCACGTTGACGCCCACGTGCTTCATGGTGCACAGGGTGCGCACCCCCGAGGCGGCGGCGCCCGCGGCGCACTCCATGGCCACCTTCTCGTTGGTGGAGTACTCGAAGTAGTACTTCACCTTGCCCGGGAATTGCTTCCTGAGACGGTAGAGGGTGTCGGGCACCTCCGATGAAGGAGTGCCCGGATAACAGGTGGCAAAGGCCATGCCCGCCTCCAGGGCGCCGCGCACGATGGCCTCGTTGCCCAACAGCAGGTGTTCTTTACCGCCCGAGGGAGTCAGCAAAACGTCCATGCGTCCACTCTCCGGCCAAATGTGGGATTGATTCCAAGGGCTGCGCTGGGTGGCGCGGCACCATCGGGCGCCGGCCGACACCCCTCCTTTAGCGTCGCGCCCCAATAGTTATTTAGTAGCTATAAAATAACTATCGTGAATTTAGACGCGTCAAGTGTCCGCTGTCAAGCCATAAAAACGCTTGTGCCCGCTCATTGGGCTTACATTGCGCCTTTCAGCGGTTCAAAATAATGAATGAGGCCCATTTGGATTGACTTGGCCCAAAGCGTGGTTTAAGGTCAAATCCGGTCCGTATACCACTCACTTACTCTGCCGGGTGCACGTATGCCTAAAATCTTGATTATCGACGACGACGACGATTTCCGCACCGCCACCCAGGCCATTCTGGAGGCAGCGGGCCACCAGGTCCTCAGCGCTTCGGACGGCAAGGTGGGCCTTGAGATCGTCACGGCCGAAGACCCCGACCTGCTGGTGCTGGACATCATGATGGACTCCATCTACGAGGGGTTCTCGGTGATCACCACTCTGCGGGCCACCCCCGAGTACATGGACTACCGCGACATCCCGGTGCTCATGTGCTCCGCCGTTAAGCAGATCACTGGCGAGCGTTTTGATATTCCGCCCGAGGCGCGCATCGCCCAGGGCGACGCCTTCTTGGACAAGCCCTTTACTTCCGAGGCGTTGTTGGAGAAAGTCAATACTTTACTTCAACGTTAGGTCGGCCCGTTCATGTCTCCGAAACGCTCACCGGTGCACGTACTGTGCATTGACGACGACGAGGTAGCTCGCGAGTCGTCCGAGGTTCTGCTCACCCGCTGGGGTTACCGGGTAAGCCTTGCGGTAAGCGGCGAGGCGGGCCTGGAGGCCCTGGAGCAGGACCCGCCGGACCTTATCCTGGTGGATTTGCAGATGCCGGGCATCGATGGCCTGGAGGTTCTGGAGCGGGTGCGCGAGACCCATCCGGACATCATCTGCATCATGATCACCGGCCACGCCACCCTGCAAACCGCCGTGGAGGCCATGAAGCAGGGGGCCTACGATTTCCTGGCCAAGCCCTTCTCCCCGGACGAGTTGAAACTCACCGTGGAGCGGGGTCTGGAACGCCGCCGGCTCATGTTGGAGACCTCGGAGCTTCGGGCCGAAAAGGCCCTCATGCAGGCCAACTTCATGACCCTGGTCTCCCACCAGATGCGCTCTCCCCTGGCCGCGGTGAGACAGCTTTTGGAAGTTCCGGCCAGCCAGGCCCTGGGCCCGGTGCCCGAGGCCTACCAGGGATTCATCACCCGGGCGGTGTACCGCTTGGATCTCTTGGCCCGCACCCTGAACACCTGGCTGGTGATGAGCCGCCTGGACCAGGAGGGCATCGAGAGCCGCCGCCAGGCCGAGACCCTGGGCGATCTGCTCGAGCAACTAATTAAGAGGGCCGAGGCCGACGCGGCCGCCGCGGACCAGACCCTGGCCCTGGAGCTGAGCGAAGACGCTCCGGTGGAGGTGGACCGCGAGAGCCTTTTGGAGGCGCTCTACAACCTGGTGAGCAACGCGGTGAAGTACAACCGCCCCCAGGGCACGGTTTCCATCCGGGGCAGCAAGGGGCCGGGCGAGGTGATCATCGCCATCAGCGACCAGGGCCCCGGGGTGCCGCCCCAAGAGGTGGAATACATTTTCGACGAGTTCTACCGGTCGCGCCGCAAGGAAATAAAAGCCAAACCGGGCACCGGCCTGGGCCTGGCCATAGCCCGCAAGGTGGTGCGGGCCCACGGCGGAGATATCACGGTGGAGTCGGAGGCCGGCCAGGGAGCGGTTTTCCTGGTTCGCCTGCCCTGCTGAAAAAGGATTGATCCCGCTTGGGATTGGTTGACAGGGCGGGCGGTAAAGAATAATATTTGGGCCCAAAACAGCCTCGGTCCGGCTTCTGAGAGATTGCTACTAATGACCCCTCTGCTACGAGAACACTCCGGCCTGGATATGGTTCATCCCTATCCTTCAGCCGGCATATTTTTAACCCTCACTTGTGGCTTTCTTCACGAGTGCGCGCCCCGCCGCAGCGCTCTGACTGCCGCGCGTCCCAGCGCCTGAACTGGAGTTCGATGGCATGAAGCTTTCAAGTTGTTTAAAGGGCATAGGCTTGCCCCGCCCGCCGGCGGCCGCCCCGCCCCAGCCGCTGCCCGCCCCTGCCAAGGTGTATCTGCCCATGCGGCAGCACCAGGGCGCGGTGGCCCAGCCCAAGGTGGAGCCCGGCGACAAGGTAACCATGGGCCAGGTGATCGGCGCCTCCGATGATTTCGAGGCCGCCAACGTGCAGGCTACGGTAAGCGGCACGGTGGAGGCCATCATCGAGATGCCCGACCCCTCGGGCGGCATGGTCCCCACCGTGGTCATCGCCAACGACGGGGCCGACGCCTGGAGCGAGGAGCTCGCCTCTCCCGAGAACGCCCTCGCCTCCCTGGAAGAGGTTGGCCTCACCCGCCCCTCCCGCCTGCTCAAGCGAGTGCGCGAGGCGGGCCTGGTGCGGTCCCAGGTGCAGGGACGCCCCCTGCACGTGGACCTGAGCCCTCCCATGGCGCCCCAATCCTACCTCTACATGACCGGCATCCCGGTGGTGCGGCCCATCGACACCTTGATCGTCAAGGCGGTGGACCCCGATCCGCCGGTTTGTCCCAACGCCTCGCTCCTGGGCGAGGCCGGCGACACCCTGGCCGTGGGCGTGGCCGCCCTGGCCCGCATCAGCGGCGCCAAACGGGTCATCCTGGCCCTGCCCTCCGGGGTAGACGCCTCGGCCCTGAGCGCCCTGGCCAAGCAGCGCGAATGGGAGACCGCTTCGGTCAGCCAGACCAAGTATCCCTTTGCCAACGACCACCTTATGGTGCTCTCGCTCACCGGCCGCGAGGTCCCCACTCCCTACGGCGAGCCCCGGGACGTGGGCGTGACCGTGCAGCCGCTCTCCACCGCCCTGGACGTGGGTTCGGTGCTCCTGAGCGGCCGTCCGGTGATGGAGCGGGTGTTCAGTGTGGCCGGCGAGGTCAAGAACCCCGGCGTGTTCAAGGTGCGCCTGGGCACCCCCATCGGCGAGGTGCTCCAAGCCGCCGGCGGCGGCCCCAGCCAGGCCGGCAAGGTGGTGGTGGGCGGCCCCATGATGGGTCTGGCCATCTACGACCTGGGCACCCCGGTGACCCGCGAGACCCAGGGCGTGTTCGTGCAGAGCGGACCCAAGGTCCGGCACTACGCGGACCATCCCTGCATCCACTGCGGGCGCTGCGTGGCGGTTTGCCCGGTCAACCTGATCCCCTCGGAGCTGGGCAAGCTCTGCGAGTTCCGCATGTACGAGGAAGCGGCCGAGCAGAACTTGATGAACTGCATCGAGTGCGGCTGCTGCGCCTACGTATGTCCGGCCCAGCGGCCCATGGTCCACTTCCTCAGGCACGGTAAAACCGAGGTCATGGCCGGGAGGATGGAGCAATGAACCAAAACCTTCTGACCGTATCCACTTCTCCGCACATCCTGGGGTGCACCACCCTGCGCTCCATGTATCTGGAGATGATGATCGCCCTGGCCCCGGCCCTGATCACCGGTCTGTACTTCTTCGGGGCGCCGGGCCTTATCACGGTCTGTCTGGCCGTGGCCTCGGCCATGGTCACCGAGTACGTGATCAGCCTGATCCTTAAAAAACCCTCCACCCTGGGCAACCTGCACGTGGTGCTCATGGGCCTGCTGATGGGCCTGATCCTGCCTCCGGGCGCGCCCTGGTGGCTCCCGGTGGTGGGCGGCTTCCTCACCGTCGCCTTGGGCATGAGCATCTTCGGCGGCAACGGCGCCTATCCCTTCAACCCCGTGCTGGTGGCTTGGGCCGCCCTGGCCATCTCCTGGCCCGAAGCCATGGGGGCCTATCTGGAGCCCATGGCCCTGGGTTCTGGCGACGATTGGATGGAGGCCGAAACCTTCCTGATGCAGCTCAAGGGCGACATCGGCACCCTGGAGATGTTCGAGCTGGGCAATGTCTGGCTGGGCAAGATGGCCGGCGGTGTGGGCACCACCGGGACCTGGGCCCTGCTGGCCGGCGGCATCTACCTGGTCATCCGGCGCCTCATCCCCTGGCAGCTTCCCCTGGGCGCCCTCATCGGCGCCCTCGGCATGGGCCTGGTGGCGGTCTACACCGACGAGCGCATCGCCGAGATGGGCTATGAGGAGTTCGGGGCCTACTTGAACGTGGTCTGGTTCCACCTGGGGGCCGGCGTGTTTATGATCGCCGCCTTCTTCCTGGGGCCGGAGCCGGTCTCCAGCCCGGTCACCCCCTGGGGCACTTTCCTGTTCGGCCTGGGGGTGGGCTTGATGACCATCATCGTGCGCTTCTGGGGCAGCCCCATCGACGGCGCCTTCTACGGCGTCCTGCTGATGAACGCGGCCACTCCCCTGTTGGATCGCATCAGGCCCCGGGTCATCGGAAAGGTGGTGAGCGGTGCGTGATATTATCAAAATGCTGGTGGTGCTCACCCTGATCTGCGCGGTGAGCGGATTCATGCTGGCCCTGGTGCACGACGTGACCCGGGAGCCCATCGAATACAGCCGTCTCAAGTTCATCAAGGAACCCGCGGTCAAGTCGGTGCTCACCGGCTATCAGAACGACCCCATTAAGGACCGCGTGTCCATCGACTTGGGCAAGGACAAGAAGGGCAAGCCGGTCAAGCTGATCGTCTTCCCGGCCAAAAAGGACGGCAAGACCTATGCCGTGGCCTTCGAGAGTAGCGCCCAAGGCTACCATGGCCCCATCGGGGTGATGGTGGGCGTGGACCTGGCCAGCAAGAAGCTCACCGGCATCAGCATCGTGGAGCACACCGAGACCCCTGGCCTGGGCGCGCGCATCATAGAGCCCAATTTCACCGATTCGTTCAAGGGTAAGGCCCTGGACAAGGAGCTGGGAGTGGGCGACATCAACGCCCTGTCCGGCGCCACCTTGTCCACCAAGGGCGTGGTCGCCGCGGTCAATCAGGCCCGGGCCACCTTGGACAAATACCGCGACAAAATGGTGCAGTAGGGAGCGGCGGTCATGAGCATAGCCAAGGAATTCACCAAGGGGCTATGGGAGATCATCCCGCCCTTCCGCCTGGTGCTGGGCCTCTGCCCCACCCTGGCGGTCACCACCTCGGCCGAAAACGGCATGGGCATGGGACTGGCCACCACCTTCGTGTTGGTCTGCTCCAACCTGCTGGTCTCGCTGCTGAGAAAAATCATCCCCAGCAAGGTGCGCATCGCGGCCTACATCGTGATCATCGCCAGCTTCGTGGTCATCGTCGAGCTGACCATGCAGGCCTACGTGTTCCCGCTGTATCAAGCCCTGGGCATCTTCATCCCCCTGATCGTGGTCAACTGCATCATCCTGGGCCGCGCCGAGGCATTCGCCGGCAAGAACGGGCCGGTGGCCTCCATCGCCGACGGCCTGGGCGTTGGCATCGGCTTCACCATAAGCCTGACCGTGCTGGGCGCCTTCCGCGAGATCCTGGGTAACGGCACCATCTGGGGCGCCAACCTCATGTGGGACTCCTACGAGCCCTTCGTGTTCATGGTGCGGGCGCCGGGCGCCTTCGTGGCCCTGGGCCTTTTCCTTGCGGCCATCAACCTGATCAGCCACGTGCTTGACCAGCGGAAGCGGAGGGCCTAGCCATGAGTTTCGGCGACTACATGCTGTTCATCGTTGGCGCCATCCTGGTCAACAACATCCTGCTGGCCAAGTTCCTGGGCAACTGCCCCTTCCTGGGGGTCAGCCGCCGCATGGACACGGCAACCGGCATGTCCATGGCGGTCATCTTCGTCATGGTCATGGCGGGCATGATCACCTGGCTGGTGCAGTACTACATCCTGGTGCCCCTGAACATCGAGTACCTCCAGACCATCGCCTTCATCCTGGTGATCGCCGCCCTGGTGCAGCTGGTGGAGATCGTGATGGCCAAGACGCTCCCGGCCCTATACCGGGCCCTGGGCATCTTCCTGCCGCTGATCACCACCAACTGCGCGGTCTTGGGCGTGGCCATCATCAACATCAACGAAGAGTACGACTTCGTCGACACCCTGGTCTTCTCCTTCGCGTCGGCGGTGGGTTACAGCCTGGCCCTGGTGCTCTTCGCGGGCATCCGCGAGCGCTTCATGCTGGTCAAGATGCCCAAGGCCTTCGAGGGCACGGCCATCGGTCTGGTGGTGGCGGGCTTTTTGGCCCTGGCCTTCTCCGGCTTCGCCGGCCTGGTCAGCCACTAGGTTTGGAACTGATTGCGTGCTTTTTGCGAAACGAGCCATCACTGAGCCGGTCGGCGTACCGGCGAGGAGAACATAATAATGTTGTTTGAAGCCCTGGCAATCGGAGGACTCGGCCTGGCTTCGGCCTTGGGCCTGGGCGTAGCCGCCAAGGTCTTCGCGGTCGAGGTGGACCCCCTGGTTGAAGCGGTGGAAGAGGCCCTGCCCGGCGCCAACTGCGGCGGCTGCGGCTATGCCGGCTGCTCCTCGGCGGCCCTGGCCATCGCCAGCGGAAAAGCCGCGGCCAACATCTGCGTGGGCGGCGGCCCCGAGGTGGCCGTGGCGGTGTCCGCGGTCATGGGCGTGGAGGTGATTTACCGCGAGCCTGACGTAAGCCAGGTGGACTGCACCTACTCCACGGACATCGCCCAGCTCAAATACCAATACGACGGCGTTCAGGACTGCCGGGCGGCGGTGCTTCTGGCCGGCGGCCCCAAGGTCTGCGAGATCGGCTGCGTGGGGCTGGGCTCTTGCGTGAAGGTGTGCCCCTTCGGGGCCATCCAGATCGGCCCGGACAACCTGCCGGTGGTGGACCCCACCCTGTGCACCGGTTGCGGCAACTGCGAGAAGGTCTGCCCCAAGAACATCATCCACCTCAACTCGGTGACCCGCCGCATCCTGGGCTTCAACGCCGACTACAACTGCCTGGCCCCCTGCCAGGCCACCTGCCCCGCCCAGATCGACATCCCGGGCTACATCCGGGCCATCGGCGAGGGGCGCTACGACGACGCGGTCGGCATCATCAAGGAGCACAACCCCCTGCCCCTGGTTTGCGGCCGGGTGTGCCCCCATCCCTGCGAGGACCAGTGCCGCCGGGGCGAGACCGAAGAGCCGGTGAACATCAACCACCTCAAGCGCTTCGCGGCCGACTATGAGATGAACTCGGGCAAGCGCATCCAGCCCTTCTGCATGCCCAAGAACGATCGCAAGGTGGCCATCGTGGGCGGCGGCCCCGCCGGCCTCTCCTGCGCCTATTACCTGGCCCGCCTGGGCTACGCGCCCACCATCTTCGAGGCCCAACCCCATCTGGGCGGCATGCTGCGCTACGGCATCCCCGAGTACCGCCTGCCCAAGAAGACCCTGGATTGGGAGATCCAGGGCATCCTGGACCTGGGCTGCGAGGCCAAGACCGGCGTGGCCATGGGCAAGGACTTCACCCTGGAGAGCCTGAGGCAAGACGGCTTCGAGGCCATCTTCCTGGGCGTGGGCTGCTGGTCCAGCCGGGGCATGAGGGTCGAGGGCGAGGATCTGAACGGCGTGTTGCCCGGCACCAACATGCTCATCGACCGGGGCAACCTGAAGGATACCCCGGTCGGCGACCGCGTGGTGATCATCGGCGGCGGCAACACCGCCATGGACTGCGCCCGCACCTGCTGGCGCCTGGGCGCCAAGGAAGTCACGGTCCTCTACCGCCGCACCGAGAAGGAGATGCCGGCCAACGACATCGAGATCGAGGAGGCCAAGCACGAGGGCATCAAGTTCCACTTCCTGGCCGCGCCCACCAAGCTGGTCGGCGAGGGCGGCAAGCTCACCGGTCTTGAGTACATCAAGATGGAGCTGGGCGAGCCCGATGCCTCGGGCCGCCGCCGTCCGGTGCCCATCGAGGGCAGCGAGACCATCCTCGAGTGCGACAACGTGATCTCGGCCATCGGCCAGTTCCCGGACCTGGCCTTCCTGGAGGCCGATGCCGCAGCCAAGGACCTGGCCGTGACCAAGTGGAACACCATCGACGCCAACGTCGACGCCGGCAGCACCAACATCCCCGGCGTCTTCTCCGGCGGCGACACGGTGACCGGCGCGGCCACCGCGGTGGAGGCCATCGGGGCCGGCCGCCGGGCGGCGCGGGCCATGCACAACTTCCTCAGCGGCGAAGAGGTGGAGGCTCCGGACAACTGGGTGCACAGCACCAAGGACCTGCCCATGATCTCCGCCACGCCGGACGCGGTGCCCTCCGGGCCGCGGGCCAAGATGCCCGAGCTCAGCGTGGCCGAGAGGGCCAACAGCTTCGTGGAAGTGGAGCTGGGCCTCACCGAGGAGATGGCCAAGCAGGAGACCCAGCGCTGCCTGCAGTGCGGCCTCTATTGTTACCGCCGCCAGGGCCAAGATTACGAGGCCTGGAAATGGGAGAGGTAAGAATGACTAGGATGCTGCACCGCCGCTCCTTCTTGCAGCTGACCGGAGCCGCCCTGGGCGCGGCCGCCCTGCCCCTGGTGTCGCCGGCCATCGGACTGGCCAAGGTGACCCGCGAGCTCAGCGTGGCCCAACAGACCCGCATGATGATGGGCACCCTGGTTTCGGTCACCGTGCTGGACGCTTCTCCGGTCAAGGCCCAGGAGGCCATGGAGAGCGCCTTCACGGCCATGCAACAACTGACCCCGGTCTTTGACCGTCACCGCCCCGTGGGCCAGGTGGCCGCCCTGAACAGCGAAGGCCGCCTGAACGACCTGGAGCCCCGCCTCAAACAGGTGCTGGACCTCTGCGCCCTTGTGCAGAAATCCACTGGCGGCGCTTTCGATCCCTCGGTGGCCCCGGTGGTGGACGCCATGGCCCACAGCTACGCCCAGGGCCGCAAGCCCACCCGTCAGGCGGTGGTCGAGGCCCTGAACGCGGTGGGCGGGGTGTCTTATGACGGCGCCAGCCTGCGCCTGACCAAAGAGGGCGCGGGCCTCACCCTGGACGGCGTGGCCAAGGGCTACATCGTGGACGAGGGCCTCAGGGCCGCGCACCGTTCCGGCGCGCGCCACGTGCTCATCAACGCCGGCGGCGACGTGGGCGTGTTGGGCGACCGGGGCGGCAAGCCCTGGCGGGTGGCCGTGTCCGACCCGGACGCGCCCACCAAGGCCAAGATGGTGGTGCCCATGACCAGCGGCGCCCTGGCCACCAGCGGCGACTACGAGGTCTACTTCGACCAGGAGCGGCTCTACCATCACATCGTGCGGCCCGACACCGGCCGCAGCCCGGGCTCGTCCCACAGCGTCAGCGTGCGCGCGCCCCAGGCGGCTCTGGCCGACGCCTTGGCCACCGCCTGCTTCGTGATGCCCCCGGCCCAGGCCACCCGCTTCCTGAACGCCCGGCCCCAGCTGGAGGGTCTCATCCTCACCCGCTTCGGCCAGCGCTACCAGACCAAGGGCTTCGCTGCCTAGCAGCCCACGGCCCAGAGCCAAGCAAAACCGGCGGCCGCGAGGCCGCCGGTTTTTTGTTGGTATCGGGCCTTGGCTTAGAAGGGAATGCGGATGCCCGCCTGCACCTCGTTGGAGGTCATGTCCCCGCCCAACTCGCCGTCGTAGCGCAGATAGACCTGAGTGCCGTTGGTGCACACCAAAGTCAGGCCCACCCCCGGCACCACCGCGTCGCTGTCCTGGTCATACCCCTGGAAGGTCGCCCCGTGGTCCTGGTCGGCCAGCCGGGCGGTGATGTCCCCATCGCCCAGGGAGAATTGATGGGCCCAGCCCAGGCGGAACTGGGGCACCAGGCGCGTGCCGTTATCCAGGGTGAAGGAGCGGCTGAGGCGCAGGGCCAACTCGCCGCGCAGGGTGCTGGCCGTGAAGGAATCCACGCTCAGATCCAGGCTGTCCGCCCCGGTCTCGCTGAAGGCGTTGTTGTAAACGTAGTAGAAGTTGAGCCCGGCCAGGGGCTGCAAGGTCCAGCCGCCCACCAAGAAGTTCATACCAGCGTCCACTCCGGCCGAGAGGCCGTAGCCGTCCGGGTTGCTGTGGGGCGAGTAGTCCATGCCCGGGAAAGTGATGTCCCGGTTGGCCTCCTCCAGGTTGTAGCCCGCGGTCAACACGCCGTCCAGAAAGAAGCGCGGCGTGAAGTAGCTGGTGTACACCCCCATCTTGAGCCCCGATACCGCTCCCTTGCCGCTTACGTCCTTCCAGTCGAATTCGGTCTGGATGAAGCCCGCCCCGAAGCCTAGGATCAAGTTGGGGCCCAGCAGCCAGTCGGCCCCACCCAGGACCCCGCCGGAGTGGTAGTTGAAGCCGTAATCGTCGCCGTTGGTCTTGGCCTCGCCCAGGGCCCCGGCCAGGCGGCCCCAGATGTAGGTGTCGTTGATCTTCTGGTGGGTGGCCGCCGCCTCCCCGCCGGGGTTCAGCAGGCAGGTGCGCAGGTCGTTGCGCCGCTGGCTCAGAGCCTGGCTGAACAGGATGTCCTGGCGGGTGGCCAGACGCGACAAGGCGTCAAAACGCTGGGGCCCCAACTGGTTCAAGGCATCGCGCCGCTGGGCGTCGTCGGGCAGATAGCTGAGCATAAGCTCGGTCACGTCCAGCAGGCTGTAATTGGGCACCGTGGCCCCGTCCAGGTACTGGCCCATGATCCGGGCATTGCCCGAACCCACCCGCTCGGCCAGGGGCCCGGTATAGAGCAGGTCCGTGGTGGAGCGGTCGCCCTGATAGTTGCCCACGTCAATGAAGTTGTTCAGCAGGAATTGCTGCCCGCCGCCCGCGCCCCAGCCGGTAATGGGCCCGGCGTTGCCGGTGCGGCTCAGGGTGCCCGCCGGCATGCGCACCACGATAACCCGGTCTGGATGCGCGGGCAGGGCGTAGAGGGAGCGCACCTGATAAGAATTCAGGCCCTTTACCGAAGAGGCGGCCATCATCCAGCGGCCCGCGCCGCCAAAGCGGTACCTGGCGCTGTTGGTGGGGTCGTATTTGTAGTACCGCACGAAATAGGCCACCCGGGTGGTGCGTATCTCGTATACCGTGGTGCCGTTGGCAAAGGGCAGAGTGCTGGGCGTGGCGCTTCCCGCGGCGATCAGTTCCTGGTTTTCCTGCGCGGCGCTCAGGGTCTGGGTTACCACGGCGCCATTGGGCAGGATAATGGGGTTCCAGGCCAGGGCGGGCGAGGCAAACCCGGCCAGGGCCAGGGCCACAATACAGACCCGGCCATACCAGGCTGAAAATCGGCGGACCATTCTAATTCCTCCTGAATTGCCAGCGGATGCGAGCAGGAAAAACTGCGTATTCAATTTTGGCTAATATCTGGCTTGTCAATGGTGAGAATGTTTTTAGATACTAAATGCGCATCTAATTTGTCTATATTTTTTTAGACTGTTGGGCCAGCGGCGGGCTTGGGGTCATTAGCGGAGAATTTTCAGCGGCGCCTCATCTCCAGGGGGCCGCCCAGCCGGGTGGGGGTGAAATCCTTGACCTTGCCTTTGCCGAACAGCTGCTTGGTGGGGTCCTGGGAGGTGAAGAACACCTGGCCCTTGATCATCCCGTCCTTGAACTCGCCGGCGAAGCGCACCTTCCACAAAAGCTCGTCCCCCGCGAACCAGAGATGGCTGCCCTCCACCTTGCCCTGATTGATCTCAAGAACAATCTGGTCTTTGGGGTCCGCGCCCACGGTAAGCATGCCCTTGAGGCGCTGGGCCTCCTGCTTGAGCTCGGCCTTGATCGCCGTGGCCTGGCCGGGCTGGGGCTTGCCGCCCTTCACCTTGCCCAGCTCGGCGGTGCCCTGGTAGCTCCCGGCCACATAGGCCAGCTCCCCGGCCAGCAGGGGAGAAGCCGCCAGCAGGGCCGTCAGCAGGATCGAGGCCATCATCAGCGGCCGGGACGCTCTGATCATTTCACTCACCTCCACGGGGTTCCATTTCAATTTAGCACCATCTTCGCCGGCCCGCATGGCGGGGTTTGCCACCCGGCCCCGTAGTGTGCTTCAATAGCCCAGCGAAACGCTCATCAAACGGAGCTCAGCCCATGCCGCGCACTCTGGCCGTTATCTGCTGCCTGCTCATGCTGCTGCTCACCTCTCTCCTGGCGGGCTGCGGCAACTCGGCCCTGGAACAGGGGCTGCGCGCCGAAAAGGCGGGCAATGACCAGGACGCCCTGGCCTCCTACAACGCGGCCATCGCCTCCACCTTCATGGTGTCCCAGAAACGCTCCCTGGCCTATGCCTCCCGGGCGGGCATCCTGATCACCCAGGGTAAGCTGGACCAGGCCATGGCCGATTTGGACAAGGCCCTGGAGCAGGACCGCCAGAGCGAGCCCGCCTATTACAACCGGGCGGTGCTCTTTCTGCTCAAGGGCAATGTAAAAAGGGCCGAGCTGGACGCCAAGCGCCTGGTGGAGCTGGCTCCCCAGAACAAGGCCGCCCTGCGCCTGTACGAGCTGGCCCAGAACCCACCCGCCAAGTTCAGCCTGCCCCTCACCTGGCTCAAGGCCAACCAGGGCTCCTGAGCTTGCCTTGCCAAGCCCTCCTTAGCCCGCTTATGCTGGTTATAGAACAAGGAGGGCCATCATCGCCGAGAACCAAGCCAAGGGGCGCCTGAGCCTCAAGCAACTGCTGGAGCTGTTGAAAATGCCCACCCGGGGCGAAGTGCAGATGGAGGGCTTCAACCCGGACATCGACACCTATCGCAAGGTGGCCCACAAAGTGGCCCTGAGCTACTTCGCCAGCGCCGGCCTGACCTTGGCGCCCTTGGAGGACGAGCTGTTCCAGGTGGCGCCCATCCCGGGCAACGACTGGCCGGACGTGGCTTTTTATCTGGCCCACGAGGCCAACCTGGAGGCCGGGGCCGTGACCATCCACTCGGCCCAGGAGCTCCTCAAGCGCAACGCACCCCAGGGCCGGCCCTGGCCGGATTACGAGAGCGCGGTGCTGGCCAATCTGGACATCATCCGCGACGCGCCCGAGGCCCTGAGGATGGGCAGCGGCCGCGAGACCATGCTGAAGGCCTTTGAGCTGATCAAGAAGGGCCCGGCCGAGCTATTGGCCGAGGAGCTGGCCGAGGAGGCCAAGGGCCAAACCAAACACTGAGCCATTACACGACGAAGCCCCCGGCCGCGCGAAGCAGCCGGGGGCTTTTTTCGTTTAACGGAGCGGGCTACTCGACCACGCAGATGGTCGCGCCCTGCAGATTGCCGATGACGCCGCTGGATACCGACCCGAAGAGCATCCCGGTCAGGTTGCTGACGCCCTTGCGGCCCAAGACCACGGTGCCGTAGCCGCCCTTTTTCACCTCGTCGATGATGTCCTTGGCCACGCCCTTGGTCTTTTCCATGTACTTGACCTTGACCTGGTCCTCGGCAAAGCCCATGCGGACGAGGTGCTTCTTGGCCTCTTCCATGCTCTCGCGGCCCTTTTCGCGCTCGCGCTCCAAGACCGAAATGCGGGCCTTGACCTGATCGGTGAAGGGGGTTTGCACCATGTCGTACTCGGGCACCTTGTCGTAGACCCCCAACAGGGTCACCTTGACGTTGTCCACCCGGCCGAACATCTGACCAACATATTCCACGGCCCTCAGGGCCTGTTGGGAGTTGTCATAAGCAAGCAGAATTTGATTCCAGAGCATCCCTCTCTCCCTGTTGCAGTATGCGCACCACCTTGACGGTCAGTTCCTTGCGCCCGGCCAGGCGCTTGGAAACGCGGCGCAGGATCAGCCACGCGCCCAGGAGGCTGAGCGCGCCCAGAATAACCGCCCCGGTCTGGGCCTCCAGGCCATAGGAGGGCCCCAGCTGCTTGCCCACCATGGCCCCGGCCAACAACGCGAAGACCGGCACCATGTAGAGCAGGAAGCTGGCTCCCAAGACCCCTTTGCGGGCCATGATCATGAGCACCTTGTCCCCGGCCTTGGCGCCCGCCTGGTTGATGGCCGCGATGACCCGACGCTTGTCGCCACCCAAAGTCTGGCAGGCGCCGCGGGCTCCGCAGCCCTTGCAGGCTTCCTGCTGCATGGTCTCCACCTGGGCCAGTCCGCCCATGGTTTCGATCACCACGCCCTCTTCCTGCATGTAGTTGCTGGGCACTGTTTCCATGCTAATTCTTATATCAGAACGCAGGGGGTTTATAAAGCTTTTCAGCGGGGTTAAACCGGCTAAAACCAGGCTTTTTCAAGGCCGGGGCGCCTCTTGGCGGGCCGAGGCCTCGTGCCGGATGCGGTCCATCCACTGCCCCAGGTGCAAGCCGTCCACCTTGCGGGCGAAAAGGGGCAGCAGCTCCTTTTCCAGACGCTCCTGGTGCTCGGGCGGGGCCAGCAGGCCGGGCAGGGGCCGACAGGTCCGAAGCGCCGCCTGATCCCCGGCCAAAACGGCGGCCAGCGAGCCGTACCCCGTGCCCATGGCCAGGTGCTCGGCGATCTGCATGAGCGCGGTATCCAGGGTGAACCACCAGGGATCGCCTTGGGCCTCGCCGCCCGGAACACAACGGCTCTTGGAGGCCATCACCCGGCAGGCCAGGGGCCGGGCCCCGTAGGCCGCGCACAGGCCACCCTCCAAAAGAAAACAGGCCTTGGGCAAGGCCTGGCTTTGCGGTTCGGCCGGGGGCTCGCGCTGCTCCAGGCAGCACTGGGCCAGCTCGTTGCAGGTGTAGGCCGGGGCTGGCGTGGCCGGGGCCAGCTCGGCCGCCCGGGCCAAAAGGTCTTCCCGTCCCAGGCGCTCCAGCTCGGCGGCCAGCACGGCACCCTCCAGGCCGGTGAGGTGCACGTGGTCGCTGCAGCAGGCGAAGCAGCCCGCCCCGCAGGCGGTGTCGCGGTCGTCCTGATCGATGCCGGCCTGGATGTCGTAGAGCGCGGCCAACAGTTCTTTTTGGGGGACTGCGTTGAACTTGGGTAAAAGCATGACGGCTCCTTGGCTGGCCTTCGATTGTACCAAAGCCGTCCCGCCCCCGCCTTGACTAGGCGCGCCAGCGATCCCATACTTGAGCATGAACAAACCTAAAACCGTAAATATTAGCCATTTCCAAGGAGATACCCATGCGGCCTCTACTGCGGCTGACGGCCATTTTTCTTTTGACCCTGGCCTGTTCCCTGCCCGCCGCGGCCGATGAGATCAGCAGCCAGCTGGAAAAAGGGACCAAGCTATATCAAGACGGCAAGCTGAGCCAGGCCATCAGCGAGATCAAATTCGCCCTGGCCCGGCTCAAGCAGAAAAAGGCCGAAGCCCTGGCCGCGATATTCCCAAAGCCCCCGGACGGCTGGAGCATCGAAAAATCCCGGAGCTCCAAGGGAGGCGGGGCCATGATGGGCGGCGCGATCAGCGCCTCGCAACGCTACCGGGACGCGGGCAAGGGCCGGGTTCGCATGGAGGTGGTCACCGACTCCCCTTTGATCCAGGCCCTGTCCATGATGCTCTCCAACCCCATGTTCTTGCAGTCGGGCAAGGCGGGCAAGCTGGTGACCATGCAGGGGCACAAGGCGGTGCTGAAGGATCAGGGCAACCGGGCCGAGTTGCAGGCGCTCATCGACAACAAGGTGGTGGTTCGGGTCAACGCCTGGCGGGTTAACCAGGCGGCGGCCGTGGTTCAGGACTTCGCGGCCAAGATGGACCTGAGCAAGCTCAAGGAGCTGGGCCAATAGGCCCCGTTTGACTTGGCCGGGGTTCGGGCCGCAGAATTTAACTAGAGGCGGGTTTGGCCTAGCCCGGCCATTTCAAACCGGAGGTGTGCTATGAAGGCTGGCATCATCTTCACCGGCACCGGGCCCATCCTGGTGCTCACCACCTACAGTTCGTTCGACGATCCCCAGTTCATCGAGAAGCTTGCCCGCAAGGGCATCATGAAATTCATCGCCTATGAGCTGGACGTGGACCTGGTGCACCAGAAGTACGGTGGCCAGTACGATGCCATCGTCAACGACGTGAAGCAGTCCGACGACCTCAGGGTGCTGGACTACAACGGACACAACGTGTTCTACAATTTCTCCTTCACGGAGATGGCCCCCCCCATCTCCCACGAGTAGCTCCCTTTGCATGGGCGGGAGCGGGGCCGCTCCCATGGGGGGCGGCCCCGTTTTTTGGGTTATGTACGTCTTTATTGTGCCGGTTAAGTTCCCCTGGGGATACGCCCTAGCCGCCTATTTTCGTGGCTGCTCGTCAGGTTAACTCTCGGCTATCTCGGATAATTTTTTTGGCGCCTCCGCGTAATCAACCATTACGCCCACCCCGAAGTGCACGAAAATTTCAGGCCACCCCTCCACCGGCAGCCAATACGAGATAATTTCTTTTCCGTCTGATTCTACCTTTTTGTACGCTGGTTGCTGAGTGCGCAACGCTTGATTGGCCAGACAACCTCTATGAGATTCAGGTGGGCCGAACTTTGCGCAATTCATTCCCGCCTCCATTCCCAAAGCTCGGCATGCCTTGTTTGCGGCGAGTACTTTCCTGCTTTTGTGCACGAGTGTGGTTGGTTCCGGAAAGCTCCCCCACATCAGATGGAAAGCCTCGATCAATTCGCGCTCGCTCATTTTTTGTCCTCCTTTGCGAGACACCCCCTCGGGTGAAATGCCGGGGCGTGTTTCGCCGTATATCAACACAGTTATTGCAGAGCCAACTAAACGCCTTGCCTATTCGGATATGGTTGCGTTTGCCATAACTATAAGATACAATGGATCATTATATTTTCTTGCCATATTGGCCACAACAAATACACTATTGGACAAATCATGCTTTGGAACGTTGCCGTCACACTTTCAGAGTCTTCAGAATGGCACTCCCACGATATTTTTGAATTCGTGTTGTGCCACGCCGGATCGGGACTCGTCGTAACGGACCAGCAGTGCATAGGGCTGGTGGGCCGGCGGAGTATCCTCTTGACCCCGCAGGTTCGGCACCGGTTTGTTTTCAGAAGAGGAGAGTCCGCTGACCTGAAAATCATATGTCTGACCCCCTTGGATATGGGGGTCCACCTTGCCCCCGCCCAAACCTCCGCCCTTCAAAGAATGAATCAGGCCGGTGTTACCTTCACGGATCACCCGGATCTCTGGGACCGTTTAAGCGAGGTGCTTGAAATGATCCCGGAAGGCCTGCACTGCGAAGATCAGGGCGAGTTACAGATGGCATGGGGAGCTTTGGCGTTATTACTCGCCGGACACCAGCAGGGCCAGTGCATCACGGAGGAAGCTCCAAAAGCTGCCCGTCACCTGAACGCAATTCAAAATGTCTGCGAGTGGATTGAGGCGCATCTTGACCAAAAGGCTGATCTTGATGAGCTCGCATCACGTTTCGGGCTGTCCCGCAGTCTGCTGACCCGCGAGTTCCGGAGGCATACTGGTACCAGCGTGGTTGATTACCTAAACACACACCGGCTTCAGAAGGTGGGGGCGCTACTTGCCGCAAGCGACAAGAGCATCGCGGAAGCGGCATTTGAATGCGGTTTCTCGAGCCTGACGAATTTTTACCGGAGATTCAAGGTTCTCTACGGCGTAACGCCCGTTGAGTTCCGGAAGTTCGTCGAAAACACTCCATCGCTAAATAGAGGAAATTTGCCTTAGTTCCAGGCCTTCCCACGATGCATATCTACAATGGCCGTATTTCCGGCGATATCTTGGCCGTGGACCATCTACACCTTGAGGGTGCAGGAGGAGCTCTGAGCACGGGCGTTGTCGCGGCAATTACCCCTGCCGTTCATGGGGCGCACCAGGCCCTTCCGGCTCAACAGGGCTCCATTTGGGGTATTGACCGCTATTGACCCACGATGATAACTTTGCTGAAGGCCCAAGGAGGGACCGAGGAATGCACCGCGAGTTTCGATTTATCCGGTATTATTATTATCCCGGGAACGGGTTCGCGGAGGCTTGTTGACGCCTTAGGCCAGTAGAAGCCATAGCAGCCGCGAACCCAAGGGTTCGCGGCTTTTTTGTTGCTCCGCGCGGGAGGAAGTTTCATGCCGGTAGCCAGTAAGATCGCTGAGTTCATCAACCGCTCCAGTTGGATTCGGGCCATGTTCGAGGCCGGGGCCAAGCTCAAGGCCGAAAAAGGGGCCGAGAACGTTTTCGACTTCTCCCTGGGCAACCCCAACATCGAGCCGCCCGAAAGGTTCTACGAGGTGATCGGGCGCCTGGCCGTCGACCGCTCGCCGGGCCGCCACGCCTACATGCCCAACGCGGGCTACCCCGGGGTGCGGGTCAAGGTGGCCGACTACCTCAGCCGCCAGCACGGTCCCTCCTTCAGCGAGAACGAAATCATCATGACCGTGGGCGCGGCGGGTGCCCTGAACATCACCCTCAAGGCCATCGTGGACCCCGGGGCCGAGGTGGTGGTGCCCACTCCCTACTTCGTGGAGTACGATTTCTACCTGGACAACCACGGCGGCACGGTGAAGCGGGTGCCCACCACCGACAGCTTCGACTTGGACGTGGAGGCCATCGCCGACGCCATCAGCGATAAGACCTGCGCGGTGCTGATCAACAACCCCAACAACCCCACCGGCGCGGTCTACTCCAAGGCCACCATCGACGCCTTGGCCGCCATGCTCAGCGCCAAGAGCCAGGAGTTGGGCAAGGCCATCTACCTGATCAGCGACGAGCCCTACAGCCAGATCGTATACGACGGCCTGGAGGTGCCCAGCATCTTCGCGGCCTATCCCCACAGCATCGTGGTTACCAGCTTCAGCAAGAACCTGTCCCTGCCCGGCGAGCGCATCGGCTTCGCGGCGGTGCACCCGGAGATCGCGGACAAGGGCCTGCTGCTCGGCGGCATGACCCTGGCCAACCGCATCCTGGGTTACGTGAACGCCCCGGGCATCATGCAGATGGCCGTGGCCGAGCTGCTGGAGGACGCCGCCGAGGTGGCCCAGTACGCCAAGAAGCGTGAGCTGATCCTGGACGTGCTGGACCAGGCGGGCTTTGACTACGTGCGGCCGGGCGGGGCCTTTTACGTGTTCCCCAAGAGCCCGGACCCGGACGACGTGGCCTTCTGCAAGGTGGCCCAAGAGGAGAACATTCTCTTGGTGCCGGGCTCGGGCTTCATGGGGCCGGGCTACTTCCGCATCGCCTACTGCTGCGACGACGCTACCATCACCAACTCGCTGGAGGCCTTCAAGCGGGTGCGGGCGCGTTTCGCCTAGGTTTTAGGGTATGTTTAGAGGCCGGGCGCAACGAGCGCCCGGCCTCTTTCATTTGTGCGGTACGGAAGAAGTGCATTTTGAAGCCAAACACGGCACAGCCAGGCGACGGCAGACAAGGCGACCGGCAAGCGACAGCCGAGGGCGTAGTGAACCTACGTCGAGGCTGGAGCGTGGCCGGCAACACCGTATGCCGGCGTCTGGCGAAGCCGCAGGTTGGTAAGCCATGAACAGGTTCGTCATAACCAGCCTGGGCTGCAAGGTCAACCAAGCCGAAGCCGCCTCTCTGGCCTCCGGCCTGGAGGCCCAGGGCTGGCAGCGGGCCGAGGGCGAGCAGGCGGCTGACCTGGTAGTCCTCATGACCTGCTCGGTGACCGGCACCGCCGCCCGCCAGTCCCGCCAGATGGCCCGGCGGCTGATCCGCTCGCACCCCGGCGCGCGGGTGACAGCCACTGGCTGCGACGTGCAGGCCGACCCGGCTTCTTACGACGAGGCGGGCTGCCTGGTGCTGGGCCGCTCCCGCCTGGCCGAGCTGGTGCACGACGCCGAAACCCAAGGCGACACTACCCCTGCCCCGCCCGATGCGGGCACTTTCTGCCCGGGGGTGCAGCTCCCCGGCCCGAAGCGCACCCGGGGGCTCTTGAAAGTGCAGGACGGCTGTGACGCGCGCTGCGCCTATTGCATCGTGCCCGACACCAGGGGCCGACCCCGCAGCTTGCCCCTGGAGCAAGCAGCCGAGGCCATGGCCCAGCTGGGCGCGGCCGGGGCTCCGGAGGTGGTGCTCACCGGCATCCACTTGGGCCGCTGGGGCCAAGACCTCACCCCCCGCCGCGAGCTGACCGAGCTGCTGGAGGCCCTGCTGGCCGCCCACCCCGGCCCGCGCCTGCGCCTGTCTTCCCTGGAGTCCGAAGAGCTCACCGACGGCGTGCTGGCCTTGGCCGGGCGCGAGGAGCGCATCTGCCCCCACTTCCATCTGCCCTTGCAGACCGGCAGCGCCAAGCTTTTAAAGGCCATGGGCCGCCCTTACGGCCCGGAGCAGTACGCCGAGCGGGTGCACGCCGCGCGCGCGGCCATGCCCGGCGCTTGTCTGGGCGCTGACGTGCTGGTGGGCCTGCCCGGCGAGGACGATGCCGAATTCACGGCCACCCGCGAGCTTATCGCCGCCCTGCCTATCAGCTATCTGCACGTGTTCCCCTACTCCCCCCGCCCCGGCACTCCGGCCGCATCCATGCCGGATCACCCCGCGCCCGAGGCGGTCAAGGAGCGGGCCTCGATCCTGCGCGACCTGGGCGCGGCCAAGCGCCTGGCCTATTACCAGGCCCAGGTGGGCCGCACCCTAAATGTGGTCATGGAGGGCTCGGGCCTGGGCCGGGCGGGCAATTACTGTTTGGCTCGCCTCGACCCGGCTCCCCCGGCGGGCACGGTGCTGCGTACCGTGATCACCGCCTGCGCGGAAGAAGGCGGCCAGCCGGTGCTTTTGGCAAGCCCCGCCTAAACAACGCCTTTTGACTTGGCCTTCCGGCTCTTGTACAGTTTGTCTCAATGCTTTTAGTCAGCTTGGGAGGCGGGTTAGCATGAGTCCCCTCGCCAGGGTTCTCATAGGGCTGCTCTTGGCCGTGGGCCTTTTGGCCGCCGCCGCGGGGCTGTCCCTCGCCCAAGACGGTCCCGCCAAGCCCGCCGCTGACAATGGCCCCCGTTTAGAGTGGGTGGAGGTGTCCATCGGCGGGCTGCCCCTCAAGGTGCGCGCCGGCGGGGTGGCCACCCTGCATCCCGACGCGCCCTTCCGGGTCCTAGGGGCCAAGAGCGACTCTTGGTTGGACCTGGGCCTTTCCTACCGCCTGGCCTCCTTCCCCGAGCTAGACCTGAACCACTACCACACCGCGGCCAAGCTCCTGGGCCCGCGCATCTACGAAACCCCGGCCCTCAAGCTGGAGGTGCTCAAGAGCGGCGAGCCCATCGGCGCGGTGACCCTTTTGGTGCGCCTGCTGCCCATCGACTGGCTGCGCCGGGCCAAGGCGGCCGAGAGCCTGGACGACAAGATCACCTACACCGAGCGCGCCCTGGAGCTGACCCCGGATGATCCCCTGCTCATCGAGCGCCTGGCCGACCTCTACAGCGAGGCGGCGCGCTATCCCCAGGCGGCCGAGCTTTTGGCCGGCCACGCCAAGAGCGAGAAGGACCCCCGCTGGCTGGAGCGCCTGGCTTTGCTCTATGAGCGCATGGGACAAAACGAGCAGGCCGCCGCCGCCCTGAGCAAGCTGGCCGCCGTGCGGCCGGGCGACACCGCGCTCCTGGAGCGCCTGGCCTCGCTTTACGAAGACCTGGCCCGCTGGGAAGAGGCGGCCGTGTTGCTGGAGCGCCTGGCCGAGGCCCAGAAAGGGACCGACCGTGCGGCCAGCCTGGCCCGGCTCTCCATAGCGCAGCAAAAGGCGGGGCAGGCCGAGCTGGCCCTCGGCAACCTGGAAAAGGCGGTGCGCGCGGACCCCGGCCAGCCGGACTATTGGCAGGAGCTGGCCCGGCTGCGCGGCGAGGCGGGCGACAAGGAAGGCGAGCGCCAGGCCTTGGCCCGCGCTTCCACCCTCTCTCCCAAGGACCGCGAACTGCACCTGGCCCTTAGCCAGGCCTACCTAAGCGCCGGTGACAAGCGCGGAGCCATCAAGGAGACGGAGCTGGTGTCACAGCTCTCTCCCGAGGACCCGGCCCCGCTCATGGCCCTGATCAAGCTCTACCAGGAAATGGGCTGGCGCAAGTCCCTGGCCCGCACCTACGAGCGCCTGAACAAGCTAAAGCCCACTGATCCGGACTTGAGCTTCAACCTGGCGGTGCTGGCCTTTGAAGAAGGCAAGTTCGCCCGCTGTTTGGAACTGCTGGAGCCGGTGAGCTCAGCCCGGCCGGGCGACCCCGAGGTGCTGGAGCTTAAACTGCGCTCTCTGCTGGGCCTAAAGCGCTGGGACCAGGCCGTGGCCCTGGCCCCGGAACTCTTGGCCAAAAAACCCCACGACCTGAACCTGTGGCTTGCCGTGCTGGGCGCCATGAGCGATCCCGCGCCCGAGCAGACCGGCGAGCTCCTGGACAAGGTGATGGAGCTCAACCCCAAGAGCGCCGAGCTGTGGCAGTTCAAGGCCGCCCTGGCCCTGGAGCGCGAGGAGCCGGGCCCGGCCATCGAAGCCCTGGCCCAGGCGGTGGAGCTGGCCCCCAAGGACCTGAAGCTCAAGTTCCAGCTGGCCGGGCTGCTGGAATCCCAGAGCCGCGACGCCGAGGCGCTCAAACTCTACGAGGCCATCCTGGACGCGGACCCCGCCTATCCCCAGGCCGAGGAGCGCTACCTGAGCCTGCGCACCCGCCAACTCGGCCACAAGAACCAGGCCCCGGCCAAGCCATGAGCCAGGCCCCGCTGGAGGTTACCTGCGCGGTGGTCCTGCGCGGGGGCCGGGTGCTTTTGGCCCAGCGCCGCGAAAACGGCCTGTGGGAGCTGCCCGGCGGCAAGGCCGAGCCCGGCGAGAGCCTGCCCGCCTGCCTGGCCCGGGAGCTGGTCGAGGAGCTGGGCGTGGCCGCCTCGGTGGGCCCCTTGCTGGCCAGCCAGGAGGGTCTGACCCCGGATGGCCGGCCCCTCATGCTGCACGCCTTCGCCTGCCGCCTGAACGGCGGCGAGCCCCAGGCCCTGGAGCACCGCGCCCTGGCATGGAACGCACCGGAGGCGGCCCTTGGGCTCGCCCTGTGCCCCACGGACCGCGTTTTACTCCAGAGGCTCAAAACCACCGGAGCCCTTGACAATTCCGGGGTGCGGTGGTAGCTGTTTAGCTTCTTTATCTACTCCTTTCTCCGGCAGCTAAGGCCGTTGCCGGGGACGTTCAGACCGAGAGGAGGCCTTATGCGACATTATGAGACGATCTTTATTGTCCATCCGGAGCTGTCCGAGGAGGACACCGCCGCGGCGGTGGACAAGTTCCGCGGCATTCTGGAGGACGGAGGCGGCTTCCTGGTCAAGGAAGACCACTGGGGACGCCGCCGCCTGGCCTATACGGTCAAGAAGCAGAACAAGGGCTATTTCGTGCTGTTCGAGTACGGGGCCGATGCCCCGGCGGTCGCCGAGATGGAGCGTAACTTCAAGATCGACGAGCAGGTGATCCGCTACCTCACCGTCAAGCTTTACGACTCCTTCGACGAAGAGGCCATGGCCAAGGCCAAGGCCGAAGCCGAAGCGGCCAAGGCGGAAGCCGAAGCGGCCAAGGCCGCCAAGGCAGCCTCCGGCGAGACCGAAGAGGACAAGGACCAGGACGATCAGCCCCGTGCCGATCAACGCGACGACGAAGACGACGAGAGCTAGGAGGACGGCATGATTACGCTCAAGAGAAGGAGATACGGACGCCGCAAGGTTTGCCGCTTCTGCGCCGACTCCAGCTTGCAGATCGACTACAAGGAGCCCCGCACCCTGCGCTACTACACCACCGAACGGGGCAAGATCATCCCCCGGCGCATCAGCGGTTGCTGCGCCAAGCACCAGCGCGAGCTGACCCTGGCCATCAAGCGGGCCCGCCACATCGCGTTGCTGCCTTTCTCGGCCCAGGGATCCAACTAGGTCCTTTGTGCTGGCGGTGCTCATGAACCGAGCCCGCCCCGTGGATTGGCTGCCGCCCCTGGCGGCGGCGGCCGGCGCGGTGGCCCTGTTCGCCGTGCCCTGGTTCCTGCCCCTGGCCGGGTCGGTGATCACCTTCGCCTCGCCCCTGCCCCTGCTTCTGGCCTATCGGCTCAAGGGGGCCTGGGCGGGCCGCAGGGCGCTGTTGATGGCCGCGCTGATCACCTTCCTGCTCTTGCAGGTGGCCGCGCCGCCGGGAGGCGGCTACTACCTGCTCTACTTCTTGGCCATGGCCGCCGGGCTGGGCGAGTTGCCCAACCTGGGTCTCACCGAGAAGTGGGGGATCGGCGGGGGAGCCGCCGGCGGAATGCTGGCGGTGTTGGCCCTGCTGGCCGTGGCCTCGATGATCAGCGGCATGGGGCCTTGGGAGATGTGGCGCGCCCAGTGGCGCCTGGAGATGTCCTCGGTGCTCCAGATATACCGGGGCATGGACTTGTCACCCGAGGTCCTCGGGCAGATCGAGAGCGGCTTGCGCCTGGCCGAGCGCATCGTGCTTCACCTGGCGCCGGGCATCCTGGCCACGGTGTCGCTTATGGTGGCCTGGCTCAACATGCTGGGCGCCCGCCGTCTGGCCTCCCGCTGGGGGGGCCTGGGCCCGGTCGAAGACCTGACCCTGTTCCGCGCCCCCGAGCCCCTGGTGTGGGTGTTCATCGCGGGCGGGGGACTGATGGCCCTGGGTTCCGGCTGGCTCTTTTGGGCCGGGGCCAACTTGGTCTTGCTGATGGGCTCGCTGTACTTTCTGCAGGGCATGGCCGTGGTCGACTACTGGCTGCGGGCCAAAAACGCTCCGGTCCTGCTCCGATGGGCCCTGTACCTGCTGGTGGTCCTGGAGTTTTACCTGGCCGCGTTGCTGGCGGCGGTGGGCCTGTTCGATATATGGTTAAATCTAAGGCGGCGGGGCAACAGCCAGTCGTCTGAGTCGGAGGAATAGACAATGAAAGTTATCCTCACCCAGGAAGTCCTGGGCCTGGGCGACCCCGGCGAGGTGGTGCAGGTGAAAAACGGCTACGGCCGCAATTACCTCATCCCCCAGGGTCTGGCCTTGATGGCCACCAACAAGAACATCAAGGCCCTGGATGCCGAGCGTCAGCGCATCGAGGCCGCCGCCGCCCGCCTGGCCGAGAAGGTCAAGGGCGATGCCGACAAGCTGGCCGGCATCAAGGTGGAGATCCTCGCCCGTTCCGGCGAGGGCGGCAAGCTCTACGGCTCGGTGACCAACATGCAGATCGCCGCGGCTCTGGCCGATCTGGGCCATGAGATCGACCGCCGCCGCATCATCATGGAGGAAGGGCCCATCAAGGCCCTGGGCACCTACACCCTGCCGGTGAAGCTGCATCCCCAGGTGGTAGTGGACATCGAGGTGGCGGTGCTGCCCGAGAGCGGCGACGAGCCCGCCGAGGCCGCGCCCGCCCAGGCCGAGCCTGTGGAGGCCGAGGCTGTGGAGGCCGAGGCCGCCGAGGAGCCCGAGGCTGCCGAGGACAAGGTGCAGTCCGCGGTGGAGGAGACCCTGGAAGCGGCCGAGAAGGTCCTGGCCAAGGCGGCCGAGAACTTCAACCGCGACTAGCGGCGCTCTCCGGCCGGTCGCCAGACCGGCGCCAAAATAGCTGCAAGGCGGCGCGGGGCTTGGCTGGAACCACCAGCCACGGCCCCGGCCGCCTGTTTTTTTGCCCGGAGGCCGCGCCGCGCATTTTTTGAGACCCGCCCCTTCCCCTCGGAGCGGCACCGCTATAGAATGTGATTCTGTTAGCCTGAATTGACTTCCAACGAACCCAGGAGCCAGCGTGAGCGAATCCGGCGCTCCCAGCCGCCGCGTACCCCCCCAGGACATCGCCGCCGAGCGCGGGGTGCTGGGCGGCGTATTGGTGCACGGCAGCGATATATTGGCCGGAATCGCCTCCACCCTCAAGCCCGACGATTTCTACGACCGCCGCCACGGCCAGATCTACGCGGCCATGCTGGCCCTGTACGACAAGAACCAGCCGGTGGACGAGATCACCGTCACCTCGCGCCTGTCCGACGAGGCCCGCCTGGACGCGGTGGGCGGCGCGGCCTATCTGGCCGAGCTGGGCGACATCCTCCTGGGCCCGGCTCACGTGGATCACTACGCCTCCCTGGTCAAGGACAAGGCCCTTCTCAGGGGCTTCATCGCCGCGGCCCACAAGGCGGTCGAGGAAGCTCATGCCCACCAGGCCGAGCCCGAGATCGCCCTGGAAGGGGCGGAGCGGGCTATCTTCGCGGCCACCCAGGAGCGCCTGAGCCAGCAGGTGAGCCACATCGGCGACGTGGTGATCTCCTCCATGAAGGTGATCGAGGAGCGCTTCGCCTCCCAGGGCCAGGTCTCGGGGGTTCCCACCGGCTTCAAGAAGCTGGACCAGCTCACCACCGGCCTGCAAAACGGCGACCTGATCATCATCGCGGGGCGGCCCTCCATGGGCAAGACCGCCTTTGCCCTGAACATCGCCTCCAACGCAGCCTTGGACCACGGGGTGGTGGTGGCCATCTTCAGCCTGGAGATGAGCAAGGAGCAGCTGGGCATGCGCCTGCTGGCCTCCGAGGCCCGGGTGTCCGGCTCCAAGATCCGCTCCGGCTTCCTTACCCACAACCAGGACTTCCCGGCGCTGACCCAGGCGGCGGACAAGCTGCACGGCGCGCCCATCTACATCGACGACACCCCGGCCCTTTCGGTATTGGACCTCCGGGCCAAGGCGCGGCGGCTCAAGCTGGAGCACGGCTTGGGGCTGATCCTGGTGGACTACCTCCAGCTCATGCGCGGCCGGGCGGGCAGCGACAGCCGGGAGCAGGAGATCAGCAGCATCTCGCGCTCCTTGAAGGCCCTGGCCAAGGAGCTTTCGGTGCCGGTGGTGGCGCTCAGCCAGCTCAACCGCAAGGTGGAGGAGCGGCCCGGCGGCGACAAGCGCCCCATGCTCAGCGACCTCAGGGAATCCGGGGCCATCGAGCAGGACGCGGACGTCATCGCCTTCATCTACCGCAAGAAGGTCTACAAGAAGCGCGACGACCCGGAAGAGGAAGACGACCACGTGGCCGAAATCATCATCGGCAAGCAGCGCAACGGCCCCACCGACACGGTGCGCCTGGCGTTCTTGGACGACCTCACCCGGTTCGAGAACCTCACCTTCGACCCCTCCCTGGAGGAGTAGCCTGCTTTGCCCAAAGTCCTGGGCCACACCAGCGGCCTCAAGCCCAATCAACTAAAGCGGCTGAACAACCTCTTCCGGCGCCGCCTGCCCCCGGCCGAGCTCATATTGCCCGAGCAGGCCCGCGACCTGGCCCGGCTCAGCGCCGAGCTGGCCCGGCCCGTCGGCCTGGCCCTGGACCGCAAGGGCGCGGTGGCCTCGGTGGTGGTGGGTTCGCCCGAGCAGGGCATCGCCTCGCCCGACCCGGCCCGTCTGCGCCGGGGGCGCGGCCGTCTGGCCGGCCACGTCTGGCTGCACACCAGCCTGGGCGGGGGCCTCAGCTCCGCCGACCTGGGCGACCTGGGCCTTAAGCGCTGGGACCTGGTGGCCGCCCTGGAGGTGCGCGAGGAAGGCCTGCCCGGGCTTATCCACGCGGCGCACCTGTTGCCCGTGCCCGAGGAAGGCGAGGACGAGCACCTCATCGAGCCCTTCCTCCCCGGCCAGCCGCCCGAAGACCTGGCCCGCCTGGTGCGCGCCCTGGAGCAGGAGCTGGGGCGCACCGCCGGGGCCCAAGAAGTGGGGCGCTCGGGCGCGGCCTTGCTCATCAGCGTGACCAGCGGGCCCGAGGAAGAAGCCGCCGAGCGCCTGGACGAGTTGTCCGAACTGGCCCGCTCGGCCGGGCTCAGCGTGGTGGGCCGTGTGGTGCAGCGGCGGCGCAAGCCCGACCCGCGCACCCTCATCGGCCCGGGCAAGCTGAGCCAGGTGCTACTCAAGGCCCTGCGCCTGGGCGCGGACGTGCTGGTGCTGGACCAGGATCTGACCCCTGGCCAGGCCCGCTCCCTGGCCGCCTCCACCAGCGCGGAGCTGAAGTTCATCGACCGCACCCAGCTCATCCTGGACATCTTCGCCCAGCGGGCCGCCACCCGCGAGGGCAAGCTCCAGGTGGAGATGGCCCAGCTCAAGTACCTCATGCCCCGTTTGGGCGCGCGCGACGACGGCCT
Source organism: Desulfarculaceae bacterium (assembly GCA_020444545.1). Classification (NCBI taxonomy): domain Bacteria; kingdom Pseudomonadati; phylum Thermodesulfobacteriota; class Desulfarculia; order Desulfarculales; family Desulfarculaceae; species Desulfarculaceae bacterium. The sequence continues at coordinate 791,203 of JAHLKT010000002.1, forward strand.
GAGCCGCCTAACCGGCGGCATCGGGGGGCGCGGCCCGGGCGAGACGCGCCTGGAGATCGACCGCCGTAGGGTACGCCAGCGGCTGGACCGCCTGGAGCGCGATTTGAAGCAGATCGCCAAGCAGCGGGGCCGCCGCCGCGCGGCCCGCGCCCGGGGCGGCCTTCCGGTGCTGTCCATTGTGGGCTACACCAACGCGGGCAAGTCCACCCTGCTCAACGCGCTCACCGGCTCCAAGGTGAAGACCCAGAACCGGCTCTTCGCCACCCTGGACCCCACCACCCGCCGCCTGCGCTTTCCCCGGGAGCGCGAGGTCATCATCACCGACACGGTGGGCTTCATCCGCGATTTGCCCCAGGAGTTGCAACGGGCCTTTGCCGCCACCCTGGAAGAGCTGGAGCAGGCCGACCTGCTGGTGCACGTGGCCGACGCGGCCAACCCCAGGGTGGAGGAGCAGATCGCCTCGGTGGAGGCGATTTTGGATCAGATGGAGTTCAGCGACGCGCCCCGCTTGCTGGCGCTCAACAAGGCGGACAAGGCCTCGCCCGAGGCTCTGGCCCGGCTGAGCAACCGCTACGGCGGGGTGGCGGTGAGCGCGCTCAGGCCCAAAAGCCTGACGCCGCTCCTGGAGCGCATGGAAGAGATGGTGGCCGGCGCGGGAGGCTGGAGCCCCCCGGATTACGGCGCGGAGTACGGCGAGGATTGAGCTACTTCTGGTTCTGCATCCGCTTCAAGTCCGGCGGGTAGATGTAGCGCGGGTCCAGCTCGTGGCTTACGGGCAGATCCCAGAACAGCCAGCCGTTGAGCTTGCCCCGCGAGCCGTAGGCGGGCGAATACTTCTGGGCCAGCTCGCCCTGCTTCTCGGGCATCAGGGGCTGCCCCAAGAATCCGTTGGACAAGTTATAGACCTGGGTGTAGCCCGCCTTGACCAGGGCCTCGGCGGCCTGGGCCCCCTGCTCCCCACTGCTGGAGAGGATCAAGAGCTTGTCGCCTTTTTTGAACAACGAGCCCATGACCCCCAGGAAGTCGGGGTTGGCCTTGGCGCTCAGCTGATACCCGGTGCGGGCCGCCTTGCCCCCGTTGTAGGAGCCGCCCGCCACCTGGAAGTCGTTGGTGCCCAAGCGCCAGGGCACGTTGTAGGCGTGGGGTGGATGACCTACCAGGGCGTATTCCATGCGGGTGCGCACGTCCACCAAAAAGGTGTCCTTGGGTTCGGCGGCCAGCATCTGGGCCGCCTCCAAGACGGTGATGGTGATGGGCTCGGCCGCGGGCTTGGCCCAGGCCGGCAGGGCGGCCAGGAGCAGCGAGAGCCCCATGGCCAAAATGAGCGCTTTGCGGATCATGCCAGTCATCTCCAGCGGTTGCCTACCCGTTGCCTGATACTATGCATACGGACCTTTCCTGTCAATGCCGCCCCCCCTGCCTCCGGCCAGGCCGCGTTGACCCGTTCAAGAGGCCGTGCTATTCTTTTCGAAGCGTTATTAGCCAATCTTTGTCAGCCCTATCAATAGGATAGCCGCCCATGTCCCTAGAGGTGAACGCCCTGCCCATCCTGGAAGCCGCCCTTAAGCACGGTGGCCAGATGTCCGAGCTGTTTTTGGAGCGCTCCACCGGCCTGATGATCGTCATGGACGACGGCAAGGTGGAAAAGGTGCTGGGCGGGGTGGACCAGGGCGCGGGCCTGCGCCTGATCTACGACCTGAAGACCGCCTACGCCTACGGCAACCAGCTCAGCCAAGAGGCGCTCATGCCCCTGGCGGGCAACCTGGCCCTGCTCTCCAAGGGCCAGGCCGTGGCTCCCTCGGCCTTGCAGAGCCTGCAACCAGGCCTGACCACCCAGGTGGCCTCGCCCCCCCGCGACAAGGCCACCGAGCAAAAGGTGGAGCTGGTCAAGGCGGGCGAGGCCGCGGCCCGGGCGGTGGATTCGCGCATCAGCCAGGTGCGGGTCACCTACATGGACCGGGGCCAGCAGGTGCGCATCCTCAACTCCCTGGGCGTGGAGGCGGCCGAGGAACGCACCCAGATCATCCTGGCGGTGCACTGCGTGGCCCGCGAGAACGGCCGCTCCCAGACCGGCTACGAGACCATGGGCGGCATCCGGGGCATGGAGATCTTCGACCTGGAGGACCCGCTGAAGGTGGCCCGCGAGGCGGCCCGGCGGGCGATCTTGATGTTGGAGGCCGACCCCGCGCCCGGCGGGGCCATGCCCGTGGTGCTCTCGGCCGAGGCGGGCGGCACCATGATCCACGAGGCGGTGGGCCACGGCCTGGAGGGCGACCTTGTCTTCGAGAACATGAGCGTGTACGCGGACAAGATCGGCGACAAGGTAGCCAGCGAGCTGGTCACGGTGATCGACGACGGCACGGTACCCGGACGCCGGGGCTCGGGCGGCTTCGACGACGAAGGCACCCCCTGCCAGAAGAACGTGGTCATCGACCAGGGCGTGCTCAAGGGCTATCTGCAAGACCGTCTCTCCGCCTGGAAGCTGGAGGCCCAACCCACGGGCAACGGCCGCCGCGAGTCCTACCGCCACCGGCCGATACCCCGCATGACCAACACCATGATCGCGCCTGGCTCCGACGACCCGGAGAGCATCATCCGCTCGGTGGGCGACGGCCTTCTGGTGCGCAAGATGGGCGGCGGTCAGGTGAACACCATCAACGGCGACTTCGTGTTCGAGGTGAGCGAGGGCTATTTGATCCGCGACGGCAAGGTGGGCGCGCCGGTGCGCGGAGCCACCCTCACTGGCAACGGCCCGGAGGTGCTCCAGCAGATCGACCGGGTGGGCAGCGACCTGGGCTGGAGCCTGGGCACCTGCGGCAAGGACGGCCAGGGCTCGCCGGTGGGCGATGCCCAGCCCACCCTGCGCATCCCCCGCCTGGTGGTGGGCGGCCATCAAGGTTAGGGGCTTGGCACCCTGCCCCGCCCGCCTGTTGTGGGACGGGGGTGGCCTTTGGTCGCTGATGTGCCTGGAGGCGGCCTGGCAAAGCGGACTGTGCCTATGGCCCATCAGCGCGGCCTCGGTGGCCGATGGAGGCCTGGAGGGCGCCGGCCTGCTGGTGGTCCCGGGCGGCTTTTCCCAATACAAGAAGATGGCCCTGGGCGAAGCCGGGGCTCGGGAGGTGCGCCGCTTTGTGGAGCGCGGCGGCGCTTACCTGGGCTTTTGCGGCGGCGCGGGCCTGGCTCTTAGCGTGGCCGACGGCCTGGGGCTGGTGCCCCTGGACCGGGCCACCGGCTATCAGCGCCTGCCCGGGCTCAGCGGCCCGGTGATGGTTCGGCCCGAGGGCGGGGCCCAGGGCCATGCTATGTGGCAAGGCACGACCAACCCGGCCCGCTGGCTGGTGTGGTGGCCCGGGCAGTTCGCCGAACCGACCGCGCCGGAGGTCAAGGTCCTGGCCCGCTACCACGGCCCCACCGAGACGCTGTGCGTGGCCGACGTGCCCTTGGACCAGACCGCCGCCGAGGATCTGCCCGCCCTGGAAGAAAAGTACGGCCTTTCTCTGGACCCGGCCCCGCTGTGGGGGCAGCCCGCGGTGATTGAGGCCCGGCTGGGTGAGGGGCGGTTGTTCTTGTCCTATCTGCACCTGGACACCCCGGGCGATGAAGCGGGCGGCGCGGCTCTGGAGCGCCTGTGGGAGGCCTGGTTGGGCCCGAAGGCACGCGCCCAGGCACCGGCCCCGCCCGAGGCCCCATCGCCCCGCCTGGCCCAAATGGCGGCCTCCTGCGCCGAACTCTGGGAGCAGGGCCGCGGCCTGGGCCTGTGGCGGCACCGCCACCCGGCCATGCCCCTGTGGTCTCGCGGCGCACGGGGCCTGGAGTTCTGGGAGCTCAAGCGCCTGAGCCAGGCCACGGCCGCCTGGTGCGCGGATGAGGCCTTGGCCGATGAGCTGGCCTCGGCCCTGGAGTCGGTGCTGAGGCACGGCGAGAGGGTCTTGCAAGCTCAGGCCACCCGCCTGGCGGGCCGGGAGACTGAGCAAGCGGCGGTCGAGATCGAGGCGGCTTGGTTTCCGCAGCCTAGGAGAGTGGGGGGTGATTGGGCAGAGGCAATGGAAAAATTGGCTGAAGTGTTGCCCAGGGCTTTGGCCAGCCGGATTCCCTAGAGCGAAACAGGCTCCAAATCGTCGAGTAAGGCCAGTCGCACCTGGCCCGAACTTTTATCCCATCCCCTGATTTTCCCTACCTCGGCGGGCAAGGAAGCGAACGCCTCGCTTTGCTGGACCAGGTTTATATCTTCGCTTGGGTACCGACTTATGGCCCCCCAAATGGTGTGATTGCCGTTTTTGCCTTTTACATGCAACTGGCAGCTATCGTCTCTACCGCACATGGCGCTGTAGATTTTTCTAATGCCCACGATCAGGGTGGTCTCCACTCCCCGACGCATATGTGCGTCATATTTTTTATCAAGGGGAGCAAAGGCAAAGGACAGGTTGTCCAGATAGGCGCGGTTGCAGTTGCGAATTCTCTCGGGAGAAAATTGTTTTGAAAAGAGGAAATCCGCGTCGCGGGGACCAGCGGCGAAAAAGGTCTTGCCCCCCCTCTTGATTTCTTCTGGATCCTTGCCGGCCATGTGCTGGGCTATATGCTTTACCAAATCCTGTTCAGGCCTTATGTCGTGGACCGTATACATGCCGGCCATGAAGTTGGCCATGTGCTGGTACAGACGGCTAAGATAGTTGGCGGCCTCGCCCACATAGGCCACCCGGAGCGGTTTCCCGCGATAGAGCCAAAGGTAAACGCCCCCGTTTTCATTAAAAAATTTTAAGTGTTCGTCCAACTCGCTGGTTTTACAAACCAGCTTCCAGTTCAGCTCTACCTGCACGCAGTCCCCCCGATCTTCCTGCCCGCCCCTTCTCGGCGAACCCTAAAAAGCGTTTTAGCGCGATCCCTGTCCCTGAAATAGCGCCACCCAATTGACAACTACCCGTCCCGATGGTACATATCCCTTCGCGTCGGGACGTGGCGCAGTATGGGAGCGCACTTGAATGGGGTTCAAGGGGTCGCTGGTTCAAATCCAGTCGTCCCGACCACTTAGCAAACCCCACCGGCGGTTGGCAAAAGCCAGCCGCCGGTTTTTTTTGCGCCTAGCTCCCGATACCCAGCAGCGTGGCCCCGCCGTGGGCGAAAAGTCCGGCCACGCAGCCGGTGAGCATGGTGGCCAGAGTGGCGGCCCACAGGGCCTTGACGCCCAGACGCGACCACTCGCCCAGGCGACCCGGCGACAGCGCTCCGAAGCCGCCCACGAAGATGGCGATGGAGGCCACGTGGGCAAAGCCGCACAGGGCGTAGGAGGCGATCACCGCGCTGCGGCTGTAAGTCAGGCCCCCGACCGCCAGGATATCCTTTAGCTGCATGTAGGCCGGTATCTCGGTGACCAACGCCCGCTGGCCCAGGAGCGAGCCAACCGCCGCCGCGTCGCTGGGCGGCACGCCCATGGCCAAGGCAAAGGGATAGCCCAGCCAGCCCAGCACGGTTTGCAGGGAAAAGCCCTGCCACCCCGCCAGCCCGGCCAATCCGCCCAGGATGCCGTTGGCCAGGGCCACCAGGCCCAGGAAGCTGAGCAGCAGGGCCGACACTCCCACCACCAGCTTGACCCCGTCCATGGAGCCGTTGGTCGCGGCCTCCATGAAGCCGCCGTACTTGCCCAGGGCCGGGTCCACCAGCTGCCCGGCGGTGAGCGGCTCGCCGGTCTCGGGTTCCATTAGCTTGGCCACCACGATGGCCGCCGGGGCCGAAATTAGCGAGGCGCTGACCAGGTGCCCCGCGATGTTGGGGAAGCTGCCGGTCAGGGTGGCCACGTACACCCCCAGGGTGGAGGAGGCCACCGTGGACATGGCCGCGGTGAGCAGGCAGAACATCTCGCTGCGGGTGAAGCCGCTTAGGAAAGGCCGCACCATGCCGGCGGACTCCACCCCCACGAAGATCAGGCTGGCCACGCCCAGGGACTCGGCCCCGCTGGCGCCCAGGCTCTTGACGAACACCCGCGAGAACAAACGCACCACCCGTTGCAGGATGCCGGCTTGATACAAAAGCGCGGTGAGGGCCATGAAAAAGATGATGGTGGGCAGGGCGTGGATGGCCAGTATGAAGCCCAGGGAGCCTTTTTCGCCGACCGGGATGGCCAGGGGCCCGAACAGGAACTCAATGCCCGCGTGAGAGTAGCTCAGCAGGGCCACCATGGCGTGGTTGACCAGCAGCAGGCCGCCGCGCCCAGCCGGCAGGGCAAAGACCAGCGCGCCGATGGCCAGTTGCAGGGCAATGCCCCAGATGAGGGTGCGCCAGGCCATGCGGCCTCGGCGCAGGCCGCCCACCCGGGCCAGGGCCAACAGGACGATCATCCCCCCCAGGCTGATCAGATTGTAGAACCAGGGCGCGCTTTGCATGGGGCCTCCTTGTCGCGGGGCTGATCATACCACGCCTGGCCCCAGCGGTTAAGCGACTGGCAATGTTGCCGGAAGCGTTGCGGGGTGCTATCTTCTGGCCCCATGATCACCCTGCACAACGTCAGCAAATTCTACGGCAAGCAGGACGTCCTCAAGGCGGTGAACCTGCACGTGGGGCCGGGCGAACGCCTGGGCCTGGTGGGCCCCAATGGCGCGGGCAAGTCCACCCTCTTGGGGCTCATGCTGGGCACCGTGGAGCCGGACAGCGGCGGGGTGTACAAGGCCAAGAACCTGCGCCTGGGATACCTGCCCCAGGAGCTCTTGACCCTCTCGGGCCGCACCGTCCTGGAGCTGGCCATGGAGACCGGCGACAGCCTGCCCCAAGTGGAGGAGGAGCTGAACGAGGTGCACCGCCTGCTGGGCCTGGTCAAGGACGAGGCCGAGCTGGAGGAGCTTCTGGCCCGTCAGGGCCAGCTCCAGAGCCTGTTCGAACAGCTGGGCGGCTACGACCTGGAGGCGCGGGCCTCCCGGGTCTTGGCCGGGCTGGGCTTTGATCAGGAGCGCCTGCACCGCGACGTGGGCGAGCTCAGCGGCGGCTGGCTCATGCGGGCCGCCCTGGCCCGGCTGCTGCTCTCGGCCCCGGACCTGATCCTCTTGGACGAACCCACCAACCACCTGGACCTGGAGTCCTTGCTGTGGCTGGAGGGCTATCTGGTGAGCAACCCGGCCTCGTTGCTCCTGGTCAGCCACGACCGGGTGTTCTTGGACAAGGTGGCCAACCGCATCGTGGAGCTGGACCAGGCCCAGCTATATGTCTACGGCGGCAATTACAGCCATTTCCAGGAGCAGCGCCAACGGCGGCGCGACGCCCAGCGCGCGGCCTACGAGAGCCAGCAGGAGCGCGTCAAGCAGATCCAGGACTTCGTGGACCGCAACCGCACCCGTAAGGACCGGGCCAAGCAGGTGCAGGGCCGCCTGAAGATGCTGGAAAAGATGGAGATGGTCTCGCCTCCGGCCGAAGACCAGGCCATCAAGCTGGAGCTGCCCCCGGCCGAGCCCTCGGCCAAGGTGGTGATCGAGCTACTCAACGTCACGCTGGCCTACGGCGAGAAGACTATTTACCAAGACCTGAGCCTCACCCTGCGCAAGGAGGACCGCCTGGCCTTGTTGGGCCGCAACGGCGCGGGCAAGTCCTCGCTGCTGCGCCTCATGGCCGGGCAGCTCAAGCCTTCGGCGGGCCGACGCCTGGTGGGCGGCCGGGTGAAGATGGGCGTGTTCTCCCAGCACACCATGGAGGACCTGCAACCCGAGAACACCGCCCTGGACGAGCTGGGCAGTGTGGCCGGGCTCATGGCCCAGAGCGCCCAGCGCACCCTGCTGGGGGCCTTCTTGTTCAAGGGCGACGACGTTTTCAAAAAGGTCAAAGTGCTCTCCGGCGGGGAGCGGGCCCGCCTGGTGCTGGCCAAGCTCCTCATCCAAAAGCCCAACTTCCTGCTCATGGACGAGCCCACCAACCACCTGGACATCGCCTCGCGCCAGGTGTTGGAAGTGGCGCTGTCCCAGTACAACGGCACCCTGGTGCTGATCAGCCACGACCGCCATCTGATCAACACCATCGCCACCCAGGTGGCCTACGTGGCCGGCGGCGAGGTGACGATGCTGCCGGGCAACTACGACGACTTCGAGCGGCTGTGGAAAAAGAAGCTCTTGCCAGGCGACGAGCCCGTCCCGCCCTCCCCCGGCCCCAGCCAGGCCAAGGCCGAAGCGCCTCCCAAGGCCCGGGCCAAGGAAAAGCCGGCGGAAAAGCAGGCCACCGCGGATGCCGACAGCGGCAAAAAGAGCCCGGAGCAGAAGCGGGCCGAGGCTCAGGCGCGCAACGAGCGCTACCGCCGCCTCAAGCCGCTCAAGGACAAGGTGGCCAAGCTGGAGGCCCAGGTGGAGGAAGCGTCTGCCGAGCTGGACCGCCTGGTGGCCGAGATGGTGGACCCGGAGGCCTTTGCCGACGGTCCGCGCTGGGCAAAGCTGACCAAGGATCATGCCGCTGCCCAGGCTCGGGTGGATAAGCTCACCAAGAAGTGGGAAAAGATGGCTTTGGAGCTGGAGGAATTGGAGAGCGAGGAATAGACGCCTCCCCAGATGGCTTGCCTGGCATCGCTTTAGTCTTATAAAGTGACCGCAGGCTGCGCAACCTTGATCAAAAATCCGCCCTGCCCCTCCCTCTCCGGACATGGAGCTTAAGCATGAGCCTGGAAGTGCTGATCGCATTCGTGGTCACGTCGGCGATCATCGTGGTGGTGCCGGGGCCCAACATAATGCTGCTGGTGAACGACAGCATCAATGTGGGTTTCAAAAAGACTCTTCTCACCATCCTGGGCATCAAGGTAGGCAACCTCCTTTTGATAGGCCTCTCCATGGTGGGGCTGGGCGCTCTTTTGACCTGCTTCTCCGGGATGTTCACCATCATTAAATGGGCAGGGGTGTGTTATCTGCTGTATTTGGGTATCTGCCAGATCCGCTACTCCTTCAAACCGGTTCCCGCCGCGGACCTGCCCCAGGCCGGAAACGGCAGACTATTCCTCAAAGGCTTTCTGGTTTCAGCCACCAATCCCAAGGGATTCCTGTTCGCGGGCGCCTTGTTTCCCCAATTCCTGATCCCCCAAGCGCCGCTGGCGCCGCAGATGATCATTCTTTGCCTGCTGCTCACCCTGGTTGCGGGCTTGATCATGACCGCTTACGCCTACGCGGGAAACCTCGTGGCCAAGCTATTCAACTCTGATCGGTTCAAGAGAATGAGCCAGCGGGTATCTGGCGCGATCCTGGTCTTGTTCGGCATCGGCCTTTGTTTTGCCGAGGAAAAATAATCCAGAAATGAGGCGGCGACTCGTAACGAGGGTTACGGTCGCTCCATTAGGCGGGAATGACTTGAGGGGGGATTCTCCGGCAAGGGGGTAAGCACGGCCAAACCCATTTGGGCCGCCTTCCGGCGGGATGAATCAATCCATACCCAGCAGGCGCTCCAGCTCGGCCACCTCGGCCTCCAGCTCGCGGCGCTGCTCATCGCTCAGCTCTTCGGTGCTCAGCTGGCGCTTGAGGGACAACAGGCGTTTTTCGGCCCGGTAATCGGCACAGGGTACACAGGGTTGGGTGGCCATGATGCTTCCTCCGCTTGAGCTGGAAATCTAGCACACCCCTGGCCGCCCGCCAAGCCGCACCCGCAGAAACCCGGGGCGCGGGCCTCGCCGGGCTTTGTAGGTTTAGCAAAGGATATGCCGGGAAAACTGTTGACGAAACCCCGCCGGACTGATAAATACACCTTCACATCGTCCAAGGGCTGCTAGCTCAACTGGCAGAGCAACGGACTCTTAATCCGTAGGTTCAGTGTTCGATTCACTGGCAGCCCACCAAAAATAAGCCCGTTTTTCAAACGGTTATTGCACTCCCGGTCGAACTCCTCAGTTCTTCCGGGAGAGCCTTTTTTAGGCCTTTTTAGGGCATGTTTTGGCACAATTTGGGATCACCCCTTTGGCACAGTTTCAGTGCCGTCCGGGGCTCCCAAATTTTTCTGTGGGCCGTCTGCAGATTTTGAGGAATGGGTTAGAAAGGGCTCTGAACCCTCTTATGAATGCCCGGCCGGCCGGCTATCTCAGATCCCGTCGCCTTCCGCTCCAGACTCGCCATTGGGGATGTAACGACTCACCTTGATCTCGCCTTCCCTCTTGCGGGCCTCGGCGATCTCAAAAGCCATCTGCATCCGGATCAAGGTGTCCATCTTCACCCCAAAGGCCTTTTCCAGGCGCAGTCCCATCTCCGGAGTAAGAGAGGACCGGCTGTTCAAAAGGGTGGATAGAGTCGGCCGGCTGACGCCAAGCACCTTGGCGGCGTCGGTTATGGAGAGCCCCAGGGGCTCGATTATTTCCATCCTAATGAACTGCCCTGGATGGCTGGGCTTGGCCATGCGCACCACGATGGCACCTCCTAATGGTAATCCTCATAATTGGTGTAGCCCGTCAAGTAACACCCTACAGCAGAGATCATATATTTCCTTGAAATAAACAACCCATCGGCTTATTTTTAGATAAAGCGTTATCCGAAAATAACGCGGGATCTTATTTTCACTTCGGCGGGTGCCATGAAACGGGAACTGCAGGGCCATTACGTGAAAGTCTCCACCGTGGGCGAAACGGTGCGCGCCTTTGTCCCGAATCCTCTACCCCCTACTCCGCCTATCGATTGGACTCCGGAGCTGCAGGAGAAGTTTGACCAGGCACTCTTGGCTCTCGGCCGACTCGATGCCGTGGCGGATCTCCTGCCCGAGGCTCCCTTGCTCCTCTACATGTACATCCGCAAGGAAGCGGTCCTTTCATCGATGATCGAGGGCACTCAGTCCTCTCTGTCCGATCTACTGCTTTTTGAACTGGACCAGGAGCCTGGGGTGCCCCTGGACGATGTACGCGAGGTGAGTAATTACGTTGCCGCCCTCTATTATGGCCTTGTTCGCTTGGACCAAGGCATGCCCATCTCTTTGCGGCTATTCAGGGAGATCCATGAGAACTTGCTTGCCAAGGGAAGGGGCAGCGATCAGACTCCTGGAGAGTTCAGGCGTAGCCAGAACTGGATCGGTGGATCTCGGCCGGGGAACGCTGCTTTTGTGCCTCCCCCTGCAGACCAGGTTTTGGAATGCATGGGAAAACTAGAGTTATTTCTGCATGATCAACCTAAGCATGTTCCGGTGCTGCTCAAAGCGGCCCTTGCCCACGTCCAATTTGAGACTATCCATCCCTTCCTGGATGGCAACGGCCGGCTAGGCCGCCTTCTCATCACCTTATTGTTATGCGAGCATAAGATTCTCCGGGAACCAATGCTCTATCTGAGCCTGTATTTCAAAACTCATCGCGAATACTATTATGAGTTGTTAAACAAAGTCCGGACGGAAGGAGATTGGGAGGCCTGGCTTGTCTTTTTCGCGGAAGCAGTCATCGATACGGCCTCCCAAGCAGCAGAAACAGCCAGGCGTCTACATGCGTTATCTCAATCTGACCTTGAAAAGATAAGTGATTTAGGTAAGGCAGCAGGATCAGCTTTGCAGGTGCACCGAGCGCTATTAGAGCGCCCTATCGCTACGGCCGGCTGGCTTTCCAACAAGGTTGGTATTGCCAACTCCACCGTTAACAGAGCGATTAATCAATTAGAGCGCCTGGGAATTGTAAAGGAAATAACCCAACAGAAGCGCAATAGGGTCTTTAGTTACTCGCGGTATATTCAGATCATGAACGAGGGCATTTCGCCGGCAGAATAACTCGCCCACCCAACCTTTTTCTCAGGGCACCAATTTAAAGGTCCAACAGAGATCTCCCAGCCGGTTGCATTCCTCATCGATGTCATCCGGGGAGCATTTGCAGCTCTTCCCCTTGCGGAAGGCCGGCCGGCGGGTGCGTTCGTCCTCACAGTGGCCCTCTGAGCAGTAATTCAGAGCTGAGACCTGGATAACGCCAGCGAGCCACTCCCCCACCAGAGGCAGGCACCTGGCCACCTGGCCCAGGATCCCCAGACCGTCATAGAGTCGGCCGAGCTTGGCCTCTGACTGCTCCACCAGGTGGCGCCGGTCCGCCTCGGTATATGCGGGGTTGGAGTAAACCCGGATAGTCTGGCCCACCCAGTCCTCCAGGGAGGCCTCCCGGTGCACCTTCTCCTGGCTCAGGGCCATGCCCTGGCCCTTGTAGCGCATGGCATGGCGCCAGATCACCGCGCGCCGCTTGACCACGCTCTGGAAGAAGACCAAGGCCCAGGTAACCCAGTGCCCGGGTTTGGTGGTCAAAATGGTGTCCCCGGCCGAAAGGCCGGGGAAACCACGTCTCTTCCATGCCTGAAAAGAGACCAGATCCATGGTCTACTGCCCGGTGGCCGCCTGCATACTGCTGATCAGCGGCCAGATCCAGGTGGGGATGCTCATGCCCAGCCCGCTGGCGAGCGACAGGGCCAGGCTCAGGGCGGCCTTGGGATGCTCCTTCATCCACGCCAACAATTTCTCGTACATGCCTTCTTGCCTCCTTATGATTGCCACCCCTCAAACATGGCCATGGCCCAAGCCAGGCTGGCGATCTCCGAGGTGTCCAACCCCATCAGATTCCGCCAGGCCGGAAGGTCCGTGGCCCGACACACGAAGTCAATGTAGGCCTCGGTGTTGTTGCCGGCCTCTGCCGGCGCCCAACGCTCGATGGCCTTTTGAATGCTGAGCTCCTGGTAGCTGCCCGAGCGCAGGAGATCCACCATGGCCTTGAATCCCTGGGCCGAACTCCGGAAGTTGGCGAACCCGTCACCGTCGAGATCCTGGCCGCCTCGCCGGCGAGCAAAGGCGCTGGCGATGATGTTTCCGGGGTTGTTATTGCGAACGCTCACCGAAGGCATTGTCTTCCTCCCGTTGTTGTCAAGATCACGCCCCTGAGGCAGCCATAGGCCCGCCAGGAGCTTCAGGGCCGTCCGCCCTACTCTGCCCTTGCCTTCCCGCCGAGTCGGCGGAGCATGGATGGCAGATCGCCGCAATCAGCCCCGGTCTCACCGCAGATGCTGATGATGGCCAGGCCCATGGCAATCAGGGTTTCAGCCACCACACCATCCCTGGACCGGAGATCCTTGAAGGCGTCATCGCCGGCAGCCAGGTCATTGATCACCTGCTGGTGGCAGTTGGCGCACTCGTGGCGGGTGACAAACACCTTCCGCCCTCGATGCTCCAGGTAGATCAGGAAAAGCCCCACAAAGGGCGGGAGGCACAAGGTGGCCACCCCCACCGCCAGCTGCCATGCTTCCAAGGTGATATGCACCGGGCTCACGCTACTCCGCCTTCAGTTCATTCCAGTGATCGATGATCCAGTTGTTCACGCCCACCAGCCGGATGATCATGCGCGCCTGCTCCAGGCTGGGCCGGCCGGTGGCGCTCTTGGCCCCCAGGCTGGCCGCCTGACGGGTGAGCTTGCCCAGGGCCTCCTGCTGCACCAGGTCAAAGGGATCGAAGTTCCCGGCCAGAGCCTCCTGCAGGCCCTTGAAGCCCTTGTATTGCAGCCCCTGCTCCAGCTGGCGGAGCTGATCCTGGCCGGCCTGCAGCATTTCTTTTTCCCGGTCCATCAGCTTCTGGTAGCTGATCTCCGGGAACTGTCCGGCAAAGTGATTAGCCAGGGTGTCCGCCTTGGTCCACTGCTTGCCCTTGCGCAAGTTGAAGGTGGCCACCGCCCGGTTCTCGCGGGGGATCTCCACGTCGCGCAGGTTCACGCCGGTGAGGAACTTCAACGACTCCTGCAGGGGATCCATGGTCCGGGGCCGGCCGGTCACCCGGTCCACGGTCTGGTGCAGCTTGCTCCGCTGGCCGGGGATTATGGATTGGATCTGCTGAGTGAATCCCCAGGGAGTCCTCTTAGGAATCAGGCCGGTGGCGGGGTCCCGGTCGGCCATCTTGGCGCCATAGTCCAGCCAACGATGCAGGGGGATAAAGCCAGTTGCCAGCTCACCAGCCTGGCCGGGTACATCCCGGGCGCCATAGCGCGGCTGCAGCTCCAGGAACTGCCCCAGGAGAGACACCAGAGGCCCCACCGACTTCATCTCATCGGCCACCGCATTGAGTTCCGAGGCGTCGCCATAGCGGGTCAGGCGATAGAGTCCCCGGGCCAGGGGCAGCATGGCCAGGGGCCCGTATTTGACCGAACGGATATAGCGCTCCCGGCGCTCGCCCTCCGGCCCAGGCGGGGCCTCCCCGATGAACTCCCGGCCGCCGGTTCGGGTGCCGGGCCATTCCTCGCCCGGATGCTCTTCCCGGAAACGCTGCTGCAGCTCCTGCAGCTCGCTCTCTTGCCCAGTGGACTTTAGATAGGCATGCAGGGCCAGGTACGGCGCCCCGGCCGAGCCGGCCAGGCCCGTTGCCCGGGCCGCCCTTTCCTTCATGGGCATGGCGCTAAATGGGTTGAAGGCGTTGAGCTGGCTACCCACCATGCGGCCGTACTTGTAGGCGTAGGTTGGGAAGGGCCAGATCAGGCGAAGGAAAGGATTCTTGCGCATCCCTTCCAGCCACCAGGGGGTGTTTTGGTAGAGGTAGGCGAAGCGGTCCACCGGCCCCTGCATGATCTCGGTGAACTGACCAGGCTGGTGATCCAGCATGCCGGCGATGTACTTCTTGACCAGCTCTCCCCGCTTGCCCTTGTCCGCCTTGCCTTCCTTGATCAGCCCGTCAACGAAGTCCTCGGCCATGGTCCGGGCCTCGGAGAGGAACACCGAGCGCTTGTAGAAGTCCTCCACCGCAGAGAAGGGGTAGAGGTTGGCATTGAGCGCGCCAGACAGGGCCGCGTCGCCGGCCGCGCCCATCTTGCGCAACTTGCTTACCGGCTCCCCCTCTTTGAGAGCCCGGCGGGTCTGCCTCATGAATTGACCGCTGTCCTCCCCCAGAGACCGGAAGAGGTTGGAGCCCTCGCCGAACACCTCGGTGGGCAGCATATGCCGGTAGGAGGGCATCAGGGCCAGAGCCGGGGCCAGGGTGGTGTTTTTCAGCTGGCGCAGGCTGCCCCGGCCGAGATCCTCCCACCATTTGGACGAGTACTGGGCCGCACCGCCCAGGGCGTTGGTGGCCACCGTGCCCGGTGCACTCAGGACGTTCATCACCCAGTAGGTGGCCAGATCCCGCATGGCCCGGCCGGCGCCGGCCAGAACGGTCTCTTCCTGGCCCGAGCGGTGGCGGCCCATGAGGACCTTGAAGGAGTCGTCCAGGGCCTTGGGCATGAGGTAGCGCCCCGGCTCGATCTCCAGGACCTCCGCCTCCTCGGGCCGGACATAAACCTCGCTCAGGACCTCGGAGCGCTTCACCATGCGCTTGGCCGCCGGGTCGTAGACCATGCGGGTCCGCCGCAGGTGCTCAGGCTCCAGGCGCCCCTTGGGGGCCTTCTGCAGGATGGTGGGGGCAATATCCCGGAGCAGCTGCCGCTGGGCTATCGCCTCCTGGGCAAAGCTGCGCTGCTTGATGATGGTCTCATCCAGGCGTTCCCCCATCTCCCGGAAAGATCCCCGCCGCTGGGCCATGGGCTCATAGACCGCGTTGAGCTGCAGGTCGGGAGTGGTGGTGCTCACCCCGCTCTGCGTCGACTGCCTGCCCGCCTGGGAGGCGTAGCCGGTCAGGTACTGATCCGGGGTGAGGATCCCTTCCTTGACCAGGCGCTGATGCAGGGGATCCGAAGCCAGGGGCACCAGGCCCTCGGAGGTGCCCTGGGCCGGCGCGGTCTGGCCAAGATCAAACAGGCTTTCCTTGCCCAGGGGCGCGCTGACCTGGCCTTGATCCGGGCGCTGCCCACCGCTGACAGGGACCAGGCCCCTATTCTTGGGGAAGTAGCGTTTGAACAGGTTGTCGGCCGCCAGCTGGGCCTGAGCCTCATTGATGCCGCCGGCATTCAAGGCCCCTACCCAACGATTGCGCCCCTGCCCCTTCAGCTCCGAAGCCAGATATTCCGGATCCAGGTTGGTGCTCTGCTGGATGTAGTTCACCGCCGCGCCGCCAGGCTCATATCCCTGGGGCGCGAACTGCACTGGCATCTTGTAGCCTCCGGCCGGCATCCGGTAAGCCAGCACCAGGCGCTGCACCTCCGGCCGCTGGGCCTCGAAAAGCTCCCTGGCCTTGTCGGGCTCCAGGCCATGGGCCCAGGCGTCCTGCAGGGCGCCGTCGGCGTTCTTCACCTTGACCTTGACCCCGAACTGCAGCACGCCGTTGGGATCCACGCCGGACATGCTCTCGGCCAGGGATCGGGCGGTGATCATCTCCTGGGGAGTGATCCCCATGGTTCGGGCCAGGCTGGGATGGATCTTGCCGGCCGCGTCGCGGGCCTTTTGGGCCAGGATCAGGCCGGTCTCCGGCGACATCCAGCGCCTGCCGGCCAGCCACTCCACTAGGCCGGGCCGCAGGGTGTAGCGCCCCATCTCCGCCTGGATCCGCGTCAGGTCCCGGTTGAGCTTGGCCTCCTTGTGCAGCATGGACCCGTAAACGTCAGGGCCCACCGCCTCCGCCCGGGTGCCCAGGGTGCGCGACAGGAAGCCGTGAGTCTCATTGCCCTCCATGGGCCAGGACCAGCTCTTCTGGGCCACTTTCTGAGCGGCCGACTCCAGCCCCTTGCCCAGAGCCTTGCGGGTCATGGTCAGGCCGGTCCGGGCGGCCATGGGTGCCCCCAGACCCGCCACCAGGCCGCTCAACTTGGATCCCGTGGCCTGATCAGTGGCTTCCATGGCCGCGCCAGCCAGCCCGCCCCAGGTTGCTTCCTTGGCCGCCTCCTGGCCGGCCACCCGGGCGATGGCACCGGGCCCCATGGAAGCCAACATCTTGCGGGCCGCCTGGCCCGCCTTGGGGGCCATGAGCTTCCACAGAGCCTGGCCGGCCAGCTTGCGAGTGCCCCAGAGACCGCCGGTCATTAGATCCAAAGGCAGGTCGAAGCCGGGGTCATACATGGACCCTTCCACCGGCTTCTCGCCTATGGGCACCGCCTGGCCGTCCTGGACGCGGTAGTAGGTCCCTCCGGAGGGGTACTCGTAAACGCCCGGCGGGAGCTGGGGCTCTTCGGCCTCGGCCAGCCCTTGCTCCACCGGGAAGCCGGTGCCCCGGGGATCCCCCAGCCACTGGGCCGGCAGGTCCGGCTCATCTACCGGCACCAGGCGAGGCTCGGGATCATCCACGGGCACCAGGCGGGGGCCGGGACCATCCACCGGCACCAGGCGCGGTTCAGCGCTCTCTACGGGAACCAGGCCCATATTAGTCCGCTACCACCTTGTACTTGCGGCCGTCGCGGACCACGTACCAGTTGCCGTCAGGCCCTTGCTTGGCATCTGGATATTTGGAGTAAGGCGACTTGCCGCCCTGGGGCGGCTGCTTCATCTGCAGCATGGGAGATTTGGAGCTGGGCGGCCGGGAGGTCTGAGGCGCCATGGCCGGGGGCTGCTGGCTTTCCAGGCGCCAGTCAGCCGGCAGCTTGCTGTTGAGGATTGCGATCTCCCGATCCATGGCCTGCAGGGCCTGTTCCTTGGCCTGGGGATCCTCGGGATTGAACTTGAACCCCATCCCGGCCAAAACGGCGGCCATCTCGGGGTTATCCGTGCCGTACTGGCCTACCTTGAGCCTTAGCTGGTGTAGCTGAGTCAGGCGCTTCACGTTGGCCAGGTGGTCCTTGTCTTGTTGCCGGGGGTCCGGGTTATCCAGCTTCCACTGCTCCTTTTTCATGAACCAGGGGAAGGCGCTTTTTTCCTTCGCTCCTTCCACGGCTCCCGCCTTGGCCGCCGTCGCCGGCGTGGTGGCCCGGATCTTCTCCGCTTCCCGCTGGGCCGCTCCGGGCAGGTAGCCGGTGAACACTCGCTCCTTGCCATCGCGCTTCACCGTGGTCACTGGTGGGGTGAGCGGGGCACTATAAGGCACCAACCCAGCCCCTGGGGCGGAAGCCAACCCGGCCTGATCCCTGGAGGCATAGCCAAAGCGCCCTAAAAACTGCCTCTGCTGATCATTGAGGCCGGCCCCCAACTCCTTACCGGAGTCGAACAGGTTCTTGGCCACTCCGGCCTGGCGGTCCCAGTTATCGGCCCTGGACTTGGCCATGGCCGCCGCCTCCTTGTTCCACATGCCGATCCAGGCGTGGAGCTGTTTCATGCCCTGGGCATCGCCCAGCATCTCCGGAGAGATCTCCTGAAGGGCACCGACCAGCTCGGCCTCGGATATGGGCCGGTTCTGGGGGCGGCCTTCCATCAACTCCTGGCCGAGCCTTGCCGCTACCTTCTGCCGGTAGGGTGCCCTTTCCCTTTGCAGCTGCAGCTCCGCCGCCACCGGCCCCCAGACCGTGGAGCGGTAGCCATGCCAGAAGGGACTGGCTTCGGGAGCCTTGATAAGCCCGCCACTCGGCCGGGAAGGCGGAGCCAGGGATGGCCGCTGGGCTGGCTGGGGCCCCGGCGTGGAAGGGAAGCGGGTGTAGTTGTCTAGCAGGCCTGCCATTACTGCCCCCAGTAGTTGAAGCGGGTGTACTGCCCCAGGTTGTTGGCTTGGCTTTGCGGCTGTCCGGTAAAGATCCCACCCAATCCGCCGGCCACGCCGCGCCCCACCGTGCCGCCCAGGCCGGTAGCAAAGGCGTCCAGGGTATTGCCGAGCAGGCCGCCGTTAGACGGCTGGATATAGCCCATGCCCTTGCGCCCCTGCTCCAGGAGGTAACCGCCCTGCAGCCAGGGATCCACCATGTCCATCAGGGCCGCCGCCCGGCGGATCCTGGAATTCTGGTAGGCGGGTATGGTCACCCCGTCCAAGCCGATGTTAATGGCCGGAGCGGTCAGCTCACCCAAGGCCCTTTCTACTAACTGGTAGGGATCGCCTGGACCGTCTGGCCCGAAGATCTCTTCCCAGCGCTGCCAATAGCGCTTTCCTTCCCCAGTCCGGTCAGACCGTGTGTCCACCGTCCCCTGGTCACCGTCGCTACCGAAAATAAAGCCCAGCGGATCATCCAAGAGGCCCATTGTGTGCTCCTAACCCAAAAGCATGGCCAAGCTGTTGATGTAGCGTGCCAGCTTGTCCTCACTGCTGCTGTCCTGTTCGCGCCCCATGTTCACCAGCTCGCCGGCGACCTCCGCCCCCATGCCCCGCAGCTTAGCCGCATCCACCAGGCCGGAGGACTTAACCTCCAATCCCTTGGCGGCCAGCTCCTGCTGGTTTTGCCGGAAGTCGTCCGCCAGCAATCCGCCCAGGTTGGTGAACGCGTCCCGGGCCATGGTGCTGTCCAGCACTCCCCGGGAGGCCAGGCCTTCCATGGGCTTGCGGATGTAGTCCTGGAAGGGCTGCATCTGGCCCAGGTAGGCCTTGCCGCTGGCGTCCACCCACTGGTCAACCAGGCCGGGCAGGTTATCCAGCTGATCCAGCGAGGCCTGGAAGGAATCCATCAGGCCAGGCAGACGCGGAGCGATCTCTTTCAGCGGCTCCAAGCCCCAGTCCGGAAGCCCGGCATGAGATTTGGACCAGGGATAGGCATCCTCGGGGATGTTGAGGGTGTCAGCACCGAAGGCACCGAAGCTCCCAAAGCTTTTCTGCTGGGGTTTATCGTCCTCAATCACCAGCTGATAGTCGTTGACCGGCAGGTTCGTAGCCGGCGCATAGGGGCCGTAGTTCACCCCCGCGATCGGCGAGTTGGAGCCGCCCCAAGGGGTCCAATAGGTGCCGGTCATGGGATCGTATTGTCCGGTCAGCCCCATGAGAAATCCTTTCTAGGCCCTACAGCCCTTCACAAAGATGATCAGCATCGATGCCCAGGAAATGGGCCATGGCCTCGTGGCCAAAGGCGTGCTGAGAGGCGTAGAGCTTGCCGTTGGGCAATGGTCCGCCCAGTACATAGGCGTGATCCACCACCCCGCCCGGCCCGTCGCCGGCCCAGCACATCCAGCCGGTGGGGCTCAGCCGCTTGATCGCCTCCGGCCCGCAGATATGCAGCGTGACCTGGCCCATCTTCACTTCCTGGTGGTAGTCCGGCTCGGTGATCAAAGGAGCTATCTCCGCATCCAGTCGCCCTTGGGCGTCGCAGGCCTCTCGCCAGGTGTCTTCGACCGTACCGAAGAACAGCTTTCTGAAGAAATTGGCCATGACCTACTCCCTTCCCGCCCACTGGTGGGGCTCCAAGATTTCCTTGCCCATCAGATCCAGGCCCAGGGCCTTGGCCTCGGCCACCTTGACCCGGCGCGTGCCCATGACCTTTCCGCCGCTGGGATCCTGGATCTCGGCCGGGATGGCCACCTCCATCACCTGGTCAGCCACCTCGGACGGTAGGTCCTCATATTTGGCCCCCAGATAATCAGGCCTCTGCTTGAGAGCGTCCAGGTGGGCGCCTTTGACGAGCCAGTGCCAGACCTTCTTGCCGTCGTGTTCACCGACGGGCTCCATGTGGGCCTCGTGCTTGGTCAGCACCAGCCCGTCTCCGAGCTGGACTCCCTCGACCATAGAGCCGTCTTCGTTGAGGGTGTTCACCGGCGCACCGGTGAACAGTGCGAGTTCATCGCTCATCGCGGGTCCTCCAGCCATTTTTCGTGGAATTCGGTGGAGCCGATCTCAAAAGGATAAGTAGGTGAGTAGCCAAGGTTAAGGTAACTACCCAGAGCGAAGGAACCGTCAAAGGGCGCGGGATCGCCCCAGATCCAGTCATTCCAGCTGGAGAGCTTGTGGCCTACCTGGGAAAGGCCCAGCCCCGCAGACCAGCGCTCGGCCAGGTCGTAAGATTTGCCAGCGACCCAATTGTTGACTACCAAGGCACCGTTAATGCCATCATAAGCACGTATTAAACCGCCACCTAACGGGTTGTAGTCTTGATAGTAGAGCAGCGATGCTGTTGCATCAGATGCCCCTATGATTGAGCATGCTGTC
Source organism: Desulfarculaceae bacterium (assembly GCA_020444545.1). Classification (NCBI taxonomy): domain Bacteria; kingdom Pseudomonadati; phylum Thermodesulfobacteriota; class Desulfarculia; order Desulfarculales; family Desulfarculaceae; species Desulfarculaceae bacterium. The sequence continues at coordinate 811,969 of JAHLKT010000002.1, forward strand.
GTAATGTCTCCGTGATTAAATTCCGGCACCCACCCCCGCACAACCAGGGTGCCCTGGGCGGCGGCCGGCCCTTCTGCGGTGCTTAAAATGTTCTTGAGGGCCTGTGGCAGGGTCCATCCAACCGCGTCCGCCGCCCTAGATACGGGGCTCGCAACGGTGGGGATGTAGGCAGTAGGCACTTGGCCCGCTTCAAGCTGGGCGCCCCAGATATACACATGACCCGTTTGATTTGTGGCGTAAGAGGCATGGATATAGGGAGTAATTGTGCCCGTCCCGGCGCCCATCGTTACGGTGTAATGGAACCGTTGCCAATTCGTTGTGATGGAAATGGCTTGGGACCCCCCCGTGGAGGTGCCGTTAGAACTGACCTCCAGGCGTCCAGTTCGATCTGTATCTCCTCGAAGCCAGGCAGAAAGCGTGACCGTGATGCCATCCGCTGCTTGGCTGGTGGTTTGTTTCACACGCGGGTAGTCCTGGCCGGTGAACTCAATTTTGTCCGCAGTGGTGTTACCGTCAGGCCCTCCTATCGCGTTCGCACTTACTATGCAATTGACCTTGCTCCAAGCAGCGTTATCAAATGCCTCTGAATGAGTCAGCAGGTTGGTGGCCGCAGGCTGGATGTCAATTCGCGTCTTACCGTAGCGATCACTGAGCGCCACCTGGCCGATCCCCACGGTACGCACCCGCCCACCCCTGATCACGGTGCGTTCGGTGCCTCTTCCATTGGTCGCGTTCTGGCCAGAGACCAGATCCACCAGGTTTCCCCGGGCGGGATCAACGTCAAAGACCAGCCCGGCGCTGGACCGCAGAGGCCGGCGTAGCGGGCTTCGCAGGACCTCGCCTTTGAGCAGCGACTGCATCACAGCTGAGCCAACCTCCCGTTCACCGGACCAGATACGAACTTGCCGGCGGGCACACCGAAGCGGGCCAAGCCCCCCTCCGGCTCGCGGCCTTCCCAGCGCCCCGCGTCATAGCGGTAGTCCGCGGGCACCCAGGTATTGCCTCCGTCATGGCTGAACTGCAAAACCACCTCGGCGTCAAAGTCGCCCCACAGGGCGAAGCTGAAGTAGCCGGCCACCAGGTGGAGAGGATCAGACCAGGTGTCCTCGGCCTCTATCACCGCCTCCACCTTATTGATCACTTGGTTGTTGATCTTGGGCATGCCTGCTCCTTTGACCGTTAGAAAAGCGGATGCACGAAATGCTGATTCGTGGAGATGTAGGGATTGCCGTAGCTGTTGTTCCAGCCGGCTCGGATGGTGGCTCCGGTTAGGTCCACCTTGCCGGGCAGGCCGAAGATCTTTAGGCTCCCGAAGTTGGTGGTGTTGTCACCGCCACCGCGCGTATCGATGACGCCAGTGACCTTCATGGGCCAGGGCCCGGTGCATTTGATAAGCACCCCGCCGCCTGCTCCCGGCCCGCTGTCTCCACCAGGCCCGGAAAAGTAAGTCGAGGTGTTGTTGCCGCAGAAGGCCGGCGCACCTTGCGCGGCCGCGCCGCCCTGCCCGCTTCCCGCGCTGTTGGTCACCGAGGCGCCGGCAGCTCCCGGCCGGCCGCTTCGATCGTCGATTCTTGGAATGCCCGGCGCGCCCGGCAGGCCCAGGCCGCCCTTGGTCAGGATGCTCCCGGTGATCACCAGGCTGTGAGAGGCCACCAGCTTTACCCTCCCGCCGCCACGTCCTCCGGAGGCACCGCCGCCACCGCTTGCGCCACCGCAGCCGTTGCAGGTGCCAGTGCCGCCGCCCGAGCCCCCACCGCCACCACCGCCGCCGCCCCCCGATCCCGGGAGGACCTCTTCATCGGTGGTCGAATCGCCGTTGACGCCGTAGCCTCGATAGCCGCCCCGGCCACCATCACCGCCCGCAGAGCCATTCAGGCCGCCGGCGCCGCTGGCACCACGAGAGCCGCTGTAGGTCCCTTTTCCCGCATAGGCGTCCGAGCCCGGAGGCCCGCCCGACCCTCCGCAGCTGCCCGTGCAGTCACAGTTAGCGGCGCCGCTGACTCCGCTTTGGGCCGCCCCTTCCCTGCCCCCGCCGACACCACCCGTAGTGCCGCCGTGGCTCTTGCTCTCGCCACCTCCACCACCGCCACCGCCGGCCCAGCCGAAGTAGCCGGCCAGGCTGGCATCGATGGTCCCGAGGACCTGAATGTCCCGGGCGAAGACCTCCACCTGGCCGTATTGGCTGCCATCCCAGGGAGTGACGTGGACCGTCGCGCCGGCGGGCACTTTGAAGCGGCGCACATTGGTGATGGAGCCATGGATGTAGTCCCCATCGGCCAGGACCAGATCCGCGCCTCCCTGGTTCCCGGTGTAGGTGGCCGCCCACCCGGGCATGGCCAGGGCCAGGACCAGGAGCAAGCTGGTGATTATGTTTCTGGCGGTCCGCATGGCTTCCCCGGCTACAGCTGCTCTTGGTTCAGCTCGGCCGGCTTGATCCGGTCCGGCAGGTCCACCAGGTCGTATTCACGGCCCAGGTCAGCCGAGAGATCGGCCGGGGTGGCGTTGGCGTTGGCCTCCAACTTGGTCACGTACTCCTTGATGGAGGCCAGGATCTCTTCCCGGGAGTTAGAGGCATCGAAAGCCATCTTGCTTTCCTCCCAGGAGCCGTCCTTCAGCTTGTAGCGGAAGACCACCACCTGGGAGTGCTTGTCATGGGCACTGTTGGTCAGCTTGACCTTGGTCCCGCTCTTCTCGACTTTCGCCATGTTCACTCTCCTAATTAGGGGCGATCTCGATGTAGCCCAGGGGATGGTATGGATCGCCGGCATCAATCCCGGTGCAGTCCAGGCTCATGATGCTCAGGGCGCCAACCGTGGTGTTGCTCAGTTCAGTGGTCTCCTGGCCACCGGCAGCCGCCGCGTTCACCGTGGCCATGGCCGCTCCCTCGTTATTGAGCCTGAGATTCACCTGGCTGGCGCCGCCCGCCTCCTTGAGCCGCATCCCGAACCTAACCACCTCGCCGGCCACACCGGGAACAAAGGTCAGGATCCCATTGGCCACCATCACCGCCCCCTCCAGGGAGATGACCCGGGTATGCCGAACCGCGCCCACCTGGGCATCCACATATCCTTTGCTCGCCGGCTGCAGGTCCTGGGTAGGGTTGCCGGGCAACAGGGGCAGGCTGCCAAAGCTCTTCACGCCCTGTATCGCCTGATCGCCAAAGGTGCGCACCACGTCCAGCGGCAGGGCCGCGTTGGCTCCCGGCGTGAGGAACCCCGGGCTCACCTGCTCCAGACTTTCATCCAGCACCCCGGATCCCAGGGTCACCGTGGTGATCTCGGCCTCATCGTCATAGGCGCTTCCCGCCACCGCCGCGAAAACATCCAAGGCGCCCAGCCGGGCCCGGAGCATGCGGCCGGCCGGGAACAGGCTGGTGGCGTCCCCGGCCAGGGTGAACTCGGTGGCCGAGAGATATGCCGGGCTGAGATCGCCTTCCAGCCACTCGGTGCAAGAGGCCACCGCCTGGCCCAGCCGGCTGTAGATGTCCAACAGGGTGGGATTGAGGCGTTCCAGCAACTGAGGGCCCGCGCCCACGTTGCCCAGGATCAACAGGGGATAATCAGCCATCAGCTCACTCCCAGAAGAGCGGTGTCCAACACGAAAGAGCCCAGGTAAACGTGATCACCGCCCGGGTCTATGTCCGTGACCCCGGCCTGGACCGCCTTGCAAACGAACTGGTGATCGTGGTGCTTGAGAGCCTGGGATTGGCCGGTGGGCGGATAGATCCAGTCCTCCACCGGGAGGGTCAGCTCCTTGACCGTGAGCCCGGCATCGATGGGAACCGAGAGATCCCTCTGCAGGGCCTCAGTCTCGATGCTCTGGTAATCCAGCTTGAAACGCAGCTTGGCCGTGGCTCCCATGCGGGCGCTCATCATGTAGCCGAAGCCGTGGACGTGCTTGTCCCGCTGGCCATCGCCGAAATCATTCATGGGGCCCCAGACCTCGCACCGGGACCACTCGGCCCCGCCGTCTTGGCCTATGACCGCATCGTCCACCTGATAGAGGTGCCCGTCATCGCCGCCCACGTAGGTCTGATCGTCTTGATGAAGGAAGCAGGTGGGCGTGAAGCCCTCCCAGAGGTAGAAGCTCCAGTCGCCCAGCAGCACATGCAGGACCATGGTGTAAGGCAGTCCCTCAAGCTGCAGCCAGTATTGATCGTGGTTGGCGTGGTAGCAGGCAAAGGCGTTCTCTGACTTGTGGGCCTCCACCAGGTCAGCCACGTTTTCGCTACGCGGCCACTGGCGCACGTCGCCATAGCCTTGAACGCCTTCCAGGCCCAGCACCTGGTCAGCCAGGAAGAGGATGTTATTGCCAACGTTGGCCATGGAAAGACCGGCCAGGGCGCCCAGCTCCTGGAAGATCTCATCCATGCGCAAATCTCCGTCAGATCCGGGCACGCTCCCGGAGAGGCGATGGATGCTGGCCGGCTCGGCCTTGCTTACGAATAGACCCGTGAAGAACTTGACCAGGCCGTTGATGGCGCCGCCCACGCCCCGCTCCACCCCGATCCAGCCGGCGTCCGCCCCGTTGTACTGGCGGGCTCCCCACTTGTAGGGGTTGTTCAGGCCGCTGTAGCCCAGCTTGGCCGCGTCTTCGGCTAGAGGCCAGTTACCGCCCCCCACCGCCAGGCGCTCGCTCTTGACCGCCCCCCAAGAGGCCCGGGGAGGCAGTCCCGGGCCCAGGGCCAGGAGAGGTTCCTTGTCCCCGTCCGTCTGCCACTGGGCCCCATCCCAGGTCACCGCCGCGCCGGCGCCGCTCGCTTCCGCCCACTGGAGATGTACCGCGTTGTTGCCGTCGCCTCCGGTGAACTCCACCGAAACGTAGCGGGCCTCGCCGGCCGCCACAGTCAGCTCCTGGCCGGCCTCGGCCTCAATGTCCACGTCCTGGATCAGGACCTCGCTGGGCAGATCCTCGGCCTGCAGGGTGCCCGTGCCAAGCAGGGTGGCCCCGTCGGCGGACCAGACCTGCAGGGCCACCGCGCCGGTGGGCGCGCCGCTCTTGTAGAGCGCGGCCCGAATCTCATTGAGCGGGATCTCGCCCGGGCCCCAGGCCGGCGCGGTGAACAGGAAGCCCGCCCGGGTAATGCCGCCGGCATGCAGGGACCAAGCCCCGGCCGCGTCGCCAGAGCCCCAGTCACCCCAAAGGAAACCGTCTTCATCCCAGAGGATCCCGTAGGCATGGCCGGTGTCGGGATCCACTGACTTGAGATAGCCCCCGTCCAGCACCATCAGGAGGCCGGCATAGGCCAGCAACCGAGGAGCCGTGGCCACGTCGCCCACCAACAACGGCGCGCCCTGCCCGTCCAGGCGGTAAAGGTGCTGATCAGATGCCAGGTAGGTGGTGCCCTTCAGAAGGCGGGCCGCCCTCACTGGCCGCCCGTCGGGCAGGGGCTGCGAGGTGATCCGCGCCGCCCCCGGCCGGGTGCGCCACTGCTTGCGGTAGCCGCCCTTGCCGTCCTGCCCCTTGATCAACATCATGTTCACGGCGCTCTGGCACTTGGCAGAGCCGATCAGCCATGGCTCATTGACCGTGCACACCCCTCCGGCCGGGATGGCGTTGAAGGGCTTGCGTTTGGCCTGGCGACGGGAAGCTCTCATTACCAGCCCCCGCTAAAATCGTAGTTGGCTCTATCTCCGTGGGCCTCCGGGACCACGCTGTCCATGGCCGCCACGTCGGCCGCCTGGCTCTGCAGGAGCCGGTAGAGCCCCAGCTCCATCTTGGTGTCGTATTCGTTGCGGTTCAGGCAGCGCATCTTGACGAACTCGACAAGCACCAGATCAAACAGCCCCGCGAAGGGCAGCTCCACCGCCAGGGCCGCCCGAGCCGAGTCATCGTCAGCCGGGATCGCGGCCCGGCCCAGGGCGGGCATGGCCGCATAGATCAGGTCCAGGTCCTCGGAGGTCTCCGGCTCCGGGTAGAGGTGCAGCTTGGACGCCTCGATAAAGCAGCCCAGGTAATGGCCGCCCGACAGGGGGAAGTCATGCCGGGACATGAGAGGCAGCGGGGCCGCGCCCCCCACCACCCGGGCCGAGATGAAGCCCAGCCAGCCCTCTGGAAAGGCCACGCCCTCCGGCCCCACCTGCAGCACGGTCCGCTGAGCCACCTGGGCGCTCTTGCGCCGGGCCAGCTCATTGGCCAGTACCTTCACCCCCTCCTGCAGGTAGACGAACTTCTCCCGAGGGGTGTAGGTGGTCTCCGGGGTGTCGCGCACCCCGAAGGCCACCGCTACCGATAGCTCGCTCCCGGTCATTTAGGCGTCCCGGGGAATGGTGTGGGTATGGACCTGGCCGCCCGTCTTCACGTGGAACACCAGGTCCGTGCCGTCCAGGGAGCAGGTAACCTGGCCATCGACCATATCCGCCGTGTGATCGGCGGTGGCCGGCAGGCCCAGGATGCTCTGCCCCGTGAGGTTCATCGCCGGCCCGGACAGCTCCCCCAGGAACAGGGGATCGCGGCCCAGCGGCGTTCCGGCGGTCTTCTTGCTCATGACAGCGCCTTCCCTTCCGGCCGCTTAGTAGGTCAGGCCCTTGTAAAAGGCGTTGCCCTTCTCTTCCTTGGCGCCCAGGGCCAGTCGGCCGCGGATCATGCCCCGGGTGCGGTCGCCGTCCTTGGCCATGGGTACGTGCTCCACCCGGCGCAGCCAGGCCAGCTCCCAGAGGTTGGGATCGATGGCCAGCATCTCGGAGTGGGCCAGGTAGCGGGTGGGCACCACCTTAACCTCGCCGAAGTCGGTGTCTAGGTAGTCCACGCCCAGCACCAGCTTTTTCTTGGCGGCGTCGATGTTCTTCACCGTGCCGCCGGTGAACTGGCTGATCACCCGCTTCTGGATGCTGTTAACAAACACCACCGAGGGCTCGCCGCCTTCGTCCCAGGCCAGCTGCAGGAGATCGTTGAAGCCGTCCTCGGTAAGGGGCTCGGCGCCGCCGGCGTCAATCACGTTGGTGGTGATCGCGCTGGTCAGGCCGGTGAGCTTGCGGGGCTGCTGGGGACCCTGGGGCACCTGGCTCATCAGGGCCTTCTCGATGTCGCGCGCGATCTCCTTCATGGCCTTCTTGGAGAAGTAGGTGTAGGCCTTCTTCATGCCCTGGATCTGCACGTCCTGCAGGGTGTCCGGCACGATCACCCACTTGAGGAAGTTCTGGGCGTAGCTCTGGGTCACGCCCGGCGGAGTGTGCTCCACCTCGCTGAAGGTGGAGCCGTCCACGTGGGCGTTCTCGGCCGCGTCCGCCAGGGAGTCCTGCATGGTCTCCACCAGGGTGTTGATGGCCTTGCGCGACTTCTTGCCCAGCATGGTCAGCAACGGCGTGGCCGTCGGGCTGATGTTGGTGATGAGGTCGGTGAGATCTCGCTTTACAGTCGAGAAATCGTCAACATGAACGGTGGCCATAAAATTGTCTCCTTATGAGGTGACGGCTACTTCAAGTCCGGGTGGGTAACCAGGGCCTCGATAGCCGCGTCAAAGTCGATATCGTCGGCGCCGGGCGTGATCGCCTTGAGCACCAACTCGCTGGTTTTGGTGTCCGGCGGCTTGGCCAGGCTGGGAGTCGGAGTCCCGGCACTGACCTTCAGCTCGCTCTTGTTGGGGGTCTTGGGCGTGGTCTTCAGCTCCGCGCTCTCGCGGGCGGGGAGCTTGCCGGCCATGCCCAGACGCATGTAGTAACTCAGCCAGGTGTTGGGATCGTCGTTGCCCGGATGGCCCGGGCCTATGCCGTCGGCGGTCATGGCCTCGATGACCAGATCCCGCGCCTGCTGCCAGGAAGCGCTCCCGGGGTAGTTGGCATCGATGTAGCGCGACAACTCCCCTTCCTTGGCCTGCTGGACCAGGGAGCCCACGTAGGGATCCCCGGTCTGCTGGCTCTGCTCTTGCCCCTGGCCCTGCAGTTGCGAGAGATGGGGCTTCAGCACGTGGTTGACCACCTGCTTGATCCAGTCGAGGGCGGCCGGATCCGGCTTGACGTAGACCGTCTGACCGTCCGGGCCCTCCACCGGCATGAGCAGGTTGTCATCGATCTCCAGCTCCTGGCCGGCGCCGGCGGTGGCCGGCTTGGGCCCCTGGGCCGAATCCTCCTGGCCGGTGAGAATCGCCTTGAGCTGGGCCGCCTTCTTGGGATCGTTCATGGCTTGATACAGGAGCTGCAAGTTGCCCCGGTGGGGCGCCAGCCGCTGCATCTTGACCTGGTAGTCCAGGCCCTTCTGGATCAGCTCGGTGGCCTTGTCCGGCGAATCGATGGTGTGCTGCTTGCCGTTGTAGGTGATGGTGATGGGTTTGAAGTCACCCGCCTCCGGGGGTGGCCCTTCCCCGTCGCCTGGGGCGGCTTGGCCTTCCCCGGTCGGGTCCTCGGGCTCCCCGGAAGCGGGGCTGCCGGCCTCGGCTCCCGTTGGCGGAGTGGTGTCCTCCAGCTCGGGATGCTGAACCAGCCCGGCGAGTTCATCGCCGTCGGTTCCCGCACTCCCGTCCGGAACTTGGGCGCCGGGCTCTGCCGGGTTGGGCTGAGCCTCCGGGGCCTGTCCCTGCGGGTTGGTCGGGGTTTCTATGGTCATTGGGTTTCCTCCGTTTCGGTTAATTGGCTCAGTTCCTGGCGCGCCTGGACCAAGGTGAAGCGGGCGTCATCGCCCCGCTTGATGGTGTGCTCCAGGTCCGCCGCCAGGGAGTCGACCGCTCCCAGGGAGCTTTTCACGGCCAGGGCGCCCATCAGGAAGGCGTCCTTATCCAGGCTGTCCAGGTGCTGAAACTCCACCAAGATTTCCCGCCGCCGCTTCTCCAGAAAGCTGCTCAAAAACCGCCGGGCCGCCTTGGCTTCCTCGGCCATCTGCAACTCCTGCCAGCGCTCGGCGATCTCCTGCTCCAGCGCCTCCTTCTTGCCTTGCTCCACCGGTTTCCTCCCGGTCCGGATCGTCAGTGAACAGCCTGGGGTCAAAGCCCATGGCCTCGATGATTTGCTTGAGTGCGTTGTAGATATGGCGGATGTTGACCATGCGTTCGGCGCCGGGCACCTGCGAGAGCTGGGCCATCTGGCTGAGCAGGGTCTGCATCTGCTGGATGGTCAGGTTGCGGTCCGTGTTGCCCACGCCCACGTTGACCACCAGGTCGAAGTCACCGCCCAGATCCCCGGGCTTGATGGTCAGATCCTCGGAGTCGGAGACCGCCACCACCAGCTCCCGATCCCCGAACTCCTGCTCCATCCAGATCAGGGCGCGGTACAGGGGCTTGAGCCCCATTTCCGCGAAGAGCCGGGCGATCAGGCGGAGCCGCTTGTTGGCCTGCTGGATCAGCTCCATCATGCCCGTGGCGGTCTTGTTCAGGCTCCGGCCCTGCAGGCCCTGGTTGAGCCGGGTGACTCCGGAGCTTTGCTCCTTGGCTCCCTCGAACATCTCGATCAGCCGGAAGGCGCCCATGTCCAGGTTGGGCTTGTCCAGGTACTTCACCGCGCCGGACTTGCCAACGTCGGTTTCGATCAGCCTCCGGCCCATGGTGATGCTGTTGAGATTGACCCCAGAATCCCGCTCCACCACGGTCTGGGGGAACACGTTCTCCCTGAGGTAATCCAGGGACAGGCGGTAGAGGGCCGTCTTGATGTGCTGGTACTGCTTGACCAGATCCACCATGCTCATGCCCTCGAACTGGTGAGGCAACCTGGCTGGGGTAATGTCAATGAAGGGCGGACGCTTGAACACGTTCTCGGCGACGTGGACCACCTTGTCATTGATCAGGGTGACCACCACCTTGGTCGTCTTGCCGTCCAGCTCCCAAGGCAGGTAGCAGATCCAGCGCTCGCGCCGGCCGTGCTTCTTACTCCACTCCGCCGCCGCCATGGGATCTTCCCGGTCCCGCTCGGCGTGGGCCGTGGCCTGCTCTTCGTTTTGCTCCGGCTCGGTGGCCTCCACGCCACTCATGTCATAGCCGTAGAGCTCGGCATCCTGCTTGAGCTGCCAAGCCTGGGGGTAGTCGCGCACCGCCACAAAGCCAGCGTCGTCAATGCTGGTGGCATCGGGCGAGATGATGAAGTTGCCCCGGGGGATCACCCTGAGCATGGGCTGATCCCGGTGGATCACCCGCTCCTTGACCTTGGCGTCCCGCCAGCCCAGGGGCTGGCCGTCGGGCCCGGGCTCCGGCGTCCCCTGCTCCAGGACCTCGCCGCCGTCCCAAAGCTTTTCGGCCAGATCCTCGGCAGTGATCACCTCGTACTCCCGTTCTTCCCAGGTGAAGCGGAAGTCCCAGAAGTACTGCAGCACCCCGTTGCGATTGACCAGGGCGTCCCAGAACCAGTCATGCGCGGTCAGGAACATGTTGAGCTGGCGCTGCAGCCGGAAGCGAATCACCGCCCGCATACGCCGAGCCGCTTCCATGGCATCGGTGCGCCGGTGCTTGATGGTCACTGCGTCCCCGGCGCCGAAGAATATCTCCAGCAGGTCCGGCAGCACGGTCAGCACCGCGTCCCGAACATCCGGGCTCACCACCTGGGAGAGGCCGGGCTGTTCGTTGCCCAGCTTCTCGGCCAGGAAGAGCTGCCAGGCATTGTCCCGGTCCTTGGCCTTGGCCTCATCCCAGGTCTTGGCCGCGTCCTTCTGGGCCTTGAGGTGGCGCTCCAGCTCTTCGCGCTGCTCTTTGGGCAGGTTGATCAAGGTGTCAAACTCCCGTCAGACTGTCGCGGGTGCGGTCGATGGGTCGCTCTTCCCGGGCGGGCTGGACCTGCCAGGTGTGAAAGGCGCTGATCAGAAAAACCAGAGCGTGAAAAGCAAATAGGCTCTCAACCATGGCCTCTCCAACTTCCTGGTAGCTCATGCCCGCCGCCACCCTGAGGTGCTTTTCGAAAAGCTCCAGGCCTGGCCCGGACACAAGTTGTCCGCCCTTGATGAAGCCCATGGCCAGGCCCAGAGCAATTTGAGGAGCGTCCTGCTGGGGAGCCGGCTGCAGGGGAAGCGTCTCGAAGCCGCCCCAGCCCGTGGGCTTGGTCAGCATCTCTTCCCGGCAGAGTCGATTGGCGAAGTTGCGAAAGCTATCACCCACGCTGCCGGACTCCTGCAGCCAGCGGCTCACCTTAAACCCCTTGCCCAGGTCCACCATCCGCCGGGTAAGCTTCTCCCAGTCGCGCTCCGCCGCCTCGGCCAGGAGGTGAACCCGCTTGCTGGTCTTCTCCTGGGCCCCCACCAGGGCATAGCCCTTGGTGTTCCCGGGCCAGATCACCGCCCCCCACACACGCGAGAGCGGCGCCGGGGCCACGCCCTCGGACTCCAGGAAGATCTCCAGCTTCTTCTCAGCTACCTGCGCCATTAGGCCGCCCTCCTACCCAGCACCTGATCCAGGTCCGCGCCGTCCAGCCAGTCGTCATCCTTGCCCCGGCTCATCCCGCGCCAGGCGCGCACCGCCAGGGCAAGAGCTATGACCTCATCGTCATGGGCCCCCTCCGGCGCCTGGTAGCGGATCGCCCCCGAGGGCAGCCGGTCATATTCGAAAATCTTCAGCTCAATGATCAGCTCGGGAATGGACGGGAAGGTGATCAGGCTCTGCTCCAGGGCGGTCATCAGCCCCTGGATCAGGCCCTGCTTGGAGCTGCCCGTGGTGGCGAACCCCTCGCAGCTGACCCCCGCTTCCCGGAGGTCATCGATGATCACGTCCCCGATGCTGTTGGACTCCACCACCAGGTGGGCCCGGTAGCGCTTGGCCGCCTCGATGATCCGGGCCTTCATCACCGGCCAGTTCTGGCGCTGGAAACGGTCATGCCAGGCCAGCCGGCCCCGGGCGTCCAGGATGTCCAGGACCGTGTAATCCTCGTGCTTGGCCAGATCCAGCCCGCCGGCGTAGGGGCCGTTGACCGGCACGGTGTGCGGGCTGTCCAGCTCGCCCTTGGTGCAGGCGTCGATGTTGCGGAACACTCCCGAGCTGTCCGGCAGGAACTCGGCCAAGTACTCCTGGCGGAATGACTCGGCCGGCAGGTCCTTCTTGGCCGCCTCGATGAACTTCGGATCAATGTGCGGGTTGGCGCTGGTGGGGAGCTGGATGGAGGCGTAGTCAGGTGACTCCGCGCTCTGGCCCTTGAGGAATTCCTTGTACGTCCAGTGGCCCTGCCCTTTGGGCGTGAAGGCAAAGGCGGCCCGGCCGCCTGTGTCGGTGAGCATGGGGTAAAGGGCCTCGTACCAAAGCTCGGCCTTGATCAGGCTGGCTTCGTTCAGATAGGCCCGGTGCACACCCTCGCCGCGCAGCCGGTCACCACGCTCGGCGCTATGGAACTCCATCACGCTGCCCGTGATCAGCTCGATCCGAAGCTCTGATTTGCTGATGTTCTCCGGGGTGGCCAGGTAGGACGCGGCCACCACCTTGCTCATGATCCGGAAGGCCCGGCGCGCCAGGTAGTGGATCGCGTCGACCCACCAGGCGTTGATGTTGGGGTAATTGACCGACTCCCGGAGCATGTCCATGAGCAGGCCGATGGTTTTCCCGAAGCGCCGGCCGCAACAAGCCAGGACGAATCGGTGGGTAGTCAGGAAATTGAGCAGCTGCAGCTGACCCCGGTGGGGAGGCGGCTTGATCACCACCGCGCTGGGCCGCCCGCTCATGCGGCTTCCTCGGTTGCGTTAGAAGCGAACTCTGCGGTGATCATCACCCGGCCGTCTTGAACCTCGAAGGGTAGCTCCATCTGGTTTTTGGGATAACCGCCACGCAGTTTCATGATTATGTCTACGAATCGCGCCCGTGCACCCCAGTCCGGGACGTGATATTCAGTGATCTCGCCAGTTTTCTTGTTTTGAAACAGGTTGACTTGGGTCGCCTCAACGCCTGCCTTCGCTGTTCCCACGATGGAGAAAACATCCAGTCCAGCCTCTTCCATGATTTCTTCGAAGCTGGCATTTTCTTTAATTTCCTTGAGTATTTGGCTGCCCAAGCTTTGGCAGCTTGCCTCGGTAGAGCACTTACTGCCCGCCGCCTTGATTGCCTTGCCCAGGTCATTCAGCTCAATGTAGGCGCGCAGGAATTTCCTGCGAAACACGGTCCAGTTGAATTGCTTCTTTTTGGCTTTGCGGCTCATCTCTGTGCACCTTTATGGCCCGGAGCCTGAACGCTAAAGCTAAGTGCCGTCAACGGGGTGCTGTCCTGGTTGTCCCGTTTGGCCTGGTTGTCCTGGTTGTCCCGTTTGGTCTGGAACTGGCCGATCTTCTTTGCCCTTTTCCCCCTTGGCCTCTGAAAAATATTTTTTGGGAATGCGCCAGTGCCCGCCCATGGTCCGGAACGCACCGGGGAAAAGACCATCCAGGCAATACCTGGAAATATTGCGTCTGGAGCAGCCCAGGGCCTCTGCCATCTGGCCGCTGGTTACGTAGCCGTTGCCTTTACTCATATCGTTTTCCTCCCGGCCCGGGGGGCCCTGGCACTTAAGTTTTCTTAAGTTTTTTCCATCCCAATTAGCCTGTAATTACTGCCCTTTGTCCCAGTGCACCTATCCGGGGCCGGCCCGTGCAAGCTCATCAGCCGCCCGCGCAAGCATGGAAGCCCACCACGCAGCCGGTGAGTCCAAGCCCTTGTTCCGGTGGCGGTGACGACGCCACACGAACTCAAAGGCCTGTTCCACCTGCCACGGCTCAAGCCGCCCCAGTTTGTCTTGGAGGGTTCGGGTTAGCTCTGGACGCTCCCAGGCCTGCACCCGGTCAAGGAGCTGTCGCGCCCGGGCGAGTCCTGGTGTTTCTGGCTTGTGACCAGCAACGGGGGAGTCGGGCCCCGCTCCGGTGGTCTCTGTTTCAACCGGAGCGGTTGTATTAAAGCGCTCTGTTGCTGCTGGTACGTTAGAAACGCTTACATGAGAGCCTTCACTTGAAAGAGAACGCTCTCTAGAAATATTAAATTCCTTATGGGGGGGTCTGGGGGGGTGGCGTCCGGCCATATTTGGCCGGACGGGATCTTGTTCGCCGGATCGTCCGGCCATATTTGGCCCCTCGTGGGGGCTGTTTTCATCCCGTCCGGCCATATTTGGCCGCACAGGAATGATTTCCGTCCGGCCATTTTTGGCCGGACGGTCATTCTGCGGGATGTTTTTTCCTGTCTCCTCTGCCTCCGGGTCCCAAAGAAAGACCATGAACTCCAGGCCTGCGCTACCCGACTTCCAGGTCTCCAGGTATTCGGCCTCGCGCAGCATGGCCACGTGTCTTCTGACGGTGCGCAGGGGGATCCCGGTAGCCTCTGCGATCTCTTCCAGCCTGATCGGCCGGGAGTTGCGGACCTCGCCGGCCCACTCGCCTTCTTGCAGGCCGGCCTCCCGCCATAGCCACAAAAAAACCCAGAGCGCCGGGCCCATACGGGCCTGGTGCTCCGGGTGCAATAAAGCAGCCGGTAGCTGAACACAGTTACGCGGCGCTGCCGGGCTCTCGCCCCGCGCGCCGCCTTTTTCTTGTTTTGTGGCCCCGTTAGCGCTTGCCGGGGCCGTGGTGCCTTTGGGCACTCAGGTCATCCCGCATCCGCCGGGCCTCTGCTAGGGCCACCCCTGACCCCACCCGGCGCCTGCGGCGCCGCGTTTGAAAATTACATCAATTTATTTTCTATTGTCAAGGTTACTCTTTTGTGTTGACGTATTGTTTTTACATATATATTTTGAAACGAATTACTATGATAAATATAATCCTTAGCCATGCAGACGTTGCCACACCACTTTTCTCGCTGCTTATAATTCTCTCCTCATTATATTTTAAACAAAAATATATCCATGACCGATTAATTTTAACGACTGTAAAACATTCATTAGTTTTCATCCCCTTTGTCTTAATCCTTGCAGCAGTAGTCGTTTTCCCCAAAGACCAAAATATAATTACAGTTGAGAAATATATATGGCCAACAATTATTGCCTTATACCTCACATCTTTTTTCTGGATCATTTTTGGATCATACTTTGGCGCCAGCGAATTCACGACATATAGCGAAGACAATTTTTTAACTTTACAAGCTAATTCCTTTTCATATGTCGCGGCAATCGTAGTGTCATATTGTTCCATTTTATCCTCCAGTATATACATAATATTATCTGGCATAATGTTATCAACATATCTCCTCTTCAGTGTCGTTAAAAATAGAATTTACGATGATATCATAAAATACGATGCATATGCTTCAGCACACATATTATCACTACATAGTCACAAGGGATACGTTCTATTGAGAGGGTTGTTTGTTTCTTTCCTCAAAGCATATATCGACACCGTTTTTTCCTTCTCAATTTTTCAAATTATGTTATTTAAGTTTGACGATAATGCATTTAATATCACTAACAAATCGGGGAGTATTTTTTTAGATTTTTTATATTACAACATAGTTACAGTTGCCACCATAGGATACGGTGACATTGTTCCAGTCAGCATTGCAGCAAAGTTGTTATGTATACTCGAAATCTTTTTAGGTATTCTCGTACTCGGAACAATCATTATTTTAATTATTTGGCGGTACCAAAACATCGTTTTAGATAAAGATAATATTTCGAGGGATGATTAATTGACAGACCACCTCACCAAAAAACAAAGAAGCCATTTAATGGCTAGCATACATTCTACAGATACTAGGCCAGAGCTTATTGTCAGAAAACTACTACATTCGATGGGATTCAGGTTCAGGCTGCACAGGAAAGATTTACCAGGCAAGCCAGATATAGTATTGCCAAAATACTCAACAGTTATATTTGTACATGGTTGTTTCTGGCATCAACATAAAAATTGCAAGGACGGTAGGATTCCAGAGACAAACCGGTCTTTTTGGGAAACTAAACTCAAAACGAACGTGTCAAGGGATGCCAACAATGTTGACAAATTAAAACGCATGGGCTGGAATGTACTAATAATATGGCAATGTCAATTAAACAATTTAAGCGATCTTGCCAATTTTCTCCAGAAAGAATTGAAAAATCAAATTATATCTTAATGTCCAGTTTAAAAATATAAACTATTGTCCTTTATCAGCCTTATGGTACGACTCAATCAAAGCCTTGAGTTCTTTGAAATTTGCCCTTTGTTTCCGGAGTTCGTTCCTCAAGTCCAGCGCTTCCTGCAAATTGAATTTCTGTTCGCCAAATTTCACAAATTCTAGGCCATTTTCAACCATTGTCCTGCCATGGGCCAAAAAGTTTCTTTTACCCAATACCCCCTGGCAATTCGAAAAAACTGAAAATTCATCCCCGTCAATTTTGCACTGACCTAATATTTTCTGGGTAGTTCTACGCCGTTTATCAGAATCAATCACCCTCCAATCAAGACATTTTTCGAGTGAAAGCTCTTCAGCAATCCTTTTGATCTGGCTACTTCTATCATTATTAGATTTTTCAATTCTCCTATAAATGTCTAGCTCGATTTTTTGTTTCCCACCATTGTCTAGGTTTTTGTGATGGGCTCTTATAATATCTTCCATGTCATAATCCATCTCGGCCACCTCGGCCATGACCAAACCACGCATAGAATTAACATTCATTACAATCCGCAAAGTGTATTCTATTACGTTTTTTAGAGTTTCCTCTAACTCATCATCACGACTAGCCCAATATACTCCTTCTAAAGCTGACTTTTTAATTTCCTGTTCAACCATAGCAGGGTCAGCTGAATAAAACACAACCGAAGCGATTATTCCCTTTTCTCTAATCTTTGTAATAAAATCTTTTCCAGACATTTCTTTAGTTAAATTGTAGTCAACAACTATTAAATTCCACAATTTATTCTCTATTGCGTCATCTAACTCACGTTCGGCCATTGGAGTTAATACAGTAATATTTGGCTCATACCCAAGCTTATCTATGTGCTCTCCTATTTCTTCCACCGACCCCCTAATGCTTACCGGTTGGTCGTCTACCCAAAGGACTTTATATACAAGATTCATGTACCCCCACCTATTTACGAATAACGGTAAACCTAAGTGCCATACCACCTCTTTTAGACTCCACTACTTCAAGAGTCCCACCCATCTCCTTAGCAGTATTCATAGAATGATAAAGTCCTATTCCAGATCCGTCGGTGGTAGTGAAACCACGCTTAAAAATGTCGGACGCATTTATTATTTCTTTGTCAAGGCCCTTACCATCGTCATCAAAAATAATAGTCAATTTATTTTTTTCGCATTTTTCAATTTCAATGAATATATTTTTTGCGCTTGCCTTTTTAGAGTTTTTAACAATGTTATCGACAAGTATTGTCATCTCCAAAGGCTTGAAGTATGACATATATTTATTCTTATCGGAATTCAACATGTTATGTGTTTTAATTAATTTAATAGGCTTAAGTTCATGTTTATGATCAAGGTATTCACTAATAAATCCAAGTAAATCTCCTTTTCTTGGTTCCGCATTTAGTCTCAAATTTTTCTTGGTTGCAAAGCTAGCCAATTGAATTATTCTTCTTATTTGCTCTTCAATGTTTTCTATGGCCTTTACAGTCTTATCTTCGTTTTTTATAGCGTGGGTATCTTTTAAATTTTTTAATGCTCGTCGACAATCTTTTGAGATAGACTCGGCCCATGCAATAATTTGATGATGCATATCAACAACATCTTCAAGGTCTTGGCTAGCCTCAGCCTTTAAAAACAAGTTTTCTTCTTCATATTTCTGCGCTTGATATTGTGCCTTGTGAGCAGTATCTTCAGCAGACTTTGCCTTTTGTTCCGCTTCCTTTTTTTCTTCTTGATATTTTTTTGCTTTTTCTCTCGCCTCGTCTCTCTCTTTGCGGTATTTTGCCACTAAATCTTTCTCTTCTTCAAGCATATTTCTGAGCTTACTAATATTTTCCAAAATATCTTTTGGGTTTTCGCTTTTTTCAATGAAAGTTTGAAATTTTTTAAAAAAATCTGCAATTGCATCCTTTTCTTGATTTGCTAGCATTTTTACAAGTGAAGAGTCAAATTCGAATGCTTGGATATTGGCCTGTTTGGTTCCACCCGCAACAATAATATCTTGAATAAAGCTTAAAACATCTTTTTCTTTCTCTTTCTCTTCTTTTCTGTAAGGCAGCTCCGACTTAACTATCCATTTCTGGTTAACTAGTCTCTCTTCCAGCTCCTTATCGGTCATCATTAAGGTATCCCACCCTAATCCTTGGATAACATACTTCTCTAATTTTTTAAAAACTCTATAAAAGAAGCCGTCAGTAGGATCTGTCAAACTTTCAAAGGCCTCATTGTTCACTATACCTTCTCGGTTTGAAATTATCCTCCATCTACCAGGTGTCTCATCATTAATTTCTATTCGACCGAAAATTTCCCTGGTGCCAAGATATCTCGCATATCCTTGCTGTTTTCGGTTATCCAAACCTAGCCAGTCATTGTTGCGTTCTCCATAAGGGCTAACTCTAAACCCATGTAAAAACAAAAAAACGGATCCAAAGGACAAGACCTGATAACCCATTCTCCTGGTAAATAGTGCCTTATCATATTGGTTGAGATACATCACATGTATTTCAATATCTTTCAAAACACTCTTATAGTCGTTTTCCTCAATTATTGTAAATAATTCTTCGCCACGATGATATAACGTAGTTGTTATATGCTCACCTTCCTTGTCAATCCTAGAATGTATTGATGATGTCCTTTCAATCAAATCATCATAAATGCTATTTAAAACAGGCCCGTTAATCCTCTGTGATCTTTCTTTTTTTGAATCGCTATCAGCATATTCAGGGCATATCAATCTAATGTCAAATGATTGCAGATCAACGGCTTGGTGTGGGTTTATAAACTTTTCTAGCTCTCTCTTGAGCTTTATTAATTTATCTTCACCCCACTCACTTTCAAGCTTGGTAATTTTAAGAATAGTACCATGTTTAAACTGGCTATTTTCGGCCAGTTTTTTCAACAAAGCGATTGGAACTATTTCGTATTCAAGTGCAACGTGGCCAATTTCTTTGTTTTTCGCTGAATTTTCAAACTCACGCCACTCAATGGGCAAATGAATACATTCCCCACCTTGTCTTAAAGTATACATATCCAATCTTGAGCCAAGCCTGTCGCATGAAAACCTGCCAACTCCTTTGTTGCCGGCCATTCTCCTGCCGTCTTTTAGTTTTTCTTCTTTTTTTTCAGAATAAGCAATATTTAACCATTTCTCCTTTATGTCATTTAAATCCATCCCACAGCCATAATCCACAATCGTTATAAAACCGCTTTCTTTTTCAGCGCTTTTAGTATTATTAAAATATATTTTTACCTTATCAGAGCCAGCATCATATGCATTTTTAACTAGCTCTAATACAGCAATATTGTCATTATTAATTAGGTCCTTACCTATAACGCTTTTTAATTCAGCGTTAACGATAAAATGTAATTTTTCTGCCATATCCCCTAACAATTACCCAGGCTAGCCAGGGTCCTCCCTAACGCTTCAGCAAGCAATGGCGGGACTGCATTACCAACTTGCGTGTATCTTGGGCATTCAGATTTTCTCTTTTTATTTCCTGTAGTATATTTCCCTAAAAAGGAAAACCAATCCGGAAACGATTGCAATCTTGCCATTTCTCGCACAGTAAGGATTCTTGGTTCGCTATAATGGATTATATCATCTGGCAGTGTCGTAACAGTTGCAGAGAGTTGATCAATTGCTAGAGGCATCAATGCATGCTTTTTTATTCCAAGCCTAGCCCTATCATCACATGAAAGATTTTTACCGTGAACACAGGTGTCCAGTATTTTTTTAAATTTATTTTTTGTTTTAATTCGATGGTTGGCAAGCCTGAGGCTGTCAGGCATATCACCATTCATCCCGTGACGCATTAGGGACACATATGGGCTCAATTTTTTTGGAGCGCTGTAGTCAATTTGCATAAAACCAGATTGGTCTGTGTCGACACACGAAATTAACTTGTGAGCATTGGTTTCTAGGTCTGAAATCGCCATGCCCACCGTAATATCACCCTCCGGCGGCAAACCTTTATAAGCCCTAAATGGCTTTAAATATCCCCTAAAAATATCAAATGGCGAATCCTCACCAATTTGCATTAAAGCTGGATCCTCTTTAGCAATTGCTAAGAGTAAGAATCTCTTTCTTCTTTGAGGGATTCCAACATCAGCTGACCGTATAACCTCCTTAAATACTTTATATCCTATCTCGGCTAATGATGATGCTATAAGTTGGTCATATGGCTCAGAGCGCTCTCTGTTTTTATTTTTTTTGGAATCTTGAAACCCGACAGTGAATGCCTGAACATTTTCAAACAACAAAAAACGGGGTAAAAGTAACTTCACGATTTCAAGGTAAGATTTGAATAATTGGTTGCGTGGATCATGGGGATCACGCCTACCCACCAGCGAGAAGCCCTGGCATGGGGGGCCTCCAGCTACCAAGTCTATCTCGCCCCTCATATCTATGAGGTTTTTCCTGTTAGTCTTCAGAAACTCATCAATCTCATAATTCTTAACTTCAAGCCACGATGGCCACTTAAATGAATATTTCTCTCCTTCAATCAAATTAAATTTCAAGGAGGAAAAGGCATCTTCAGATCGTTCTATAGCAAAAAGTCCATCCCAACCTGCTTGCATCAAACCAAGCGAGAGCCCACCGCATCCCGCAAATAGGTCCACAAACAGCATCGAGATCAACCTTTCCGGTTACAGCCGCAACTTAACTTAATTAGGTTGCGGTGAATACCTCCTAACCACACGCACCACGACCAATGCTACTGCCTACGGGGCTTCCATAGCCCCGCTCGCCCCCCGTCTATCACCCTTAGCCTTGGCTTTCTCGACCTTCCTTCTTCTTCTCCGAGCAGGGCCCGTCTATTTTCTTCTCTGTGCCTACCCCGTGTTTGCCGGTCTCCACAGCTTGCTGAATCATCTTGGTGTATACGCCGGCAGGCCCGTCAAGAACTAGGATGTCTACGACATCCTCAAGGAGCTTTCGCTCTCTGCTCTTGAGTGTGGGATGTCCACGCGGTAATCGGATCCAGGCTCTCCCCCCTTCTTCCTCGATCGAGGTCCCCACACGAGGATCTAGCAAGTCCTCGATAGATTCCCCCATGACCTTGCTCAATTTCAAGAGAAAATTCCACTCCGGCACTCTGCCGTCTTTATACTGATATGCAGCAGTCTTAGAACAACCTAAAATATCAGCTAGTTGTGGAGCATTCATTTCCTGGATATCCATCCAGGCTTTAAGCTTCTCTCCAAAATGCTGGTTCTTGCTAGCCAAAAAAAACCTCAGACAAGAAAAAATACTTGACGCAAAGTCAACGATCGTTTACTTTCAATTCATCGATTGATCACACGCTCACCCCTTCGCTTGCTCACTCGGAGGTTGGAACGTGCAACCGCTCTCCCGTAACAGGCTGCTCCAGGAGCCACCCGGCCCCCGGCGCATCAATCTGGCCCTCCGCAAACATGGTTATGAACAACGCCATGTTGCCGAAGCCTGCAACTGCGACCGCACCACAGTCTCCCTTGTGGTGCGCGGGAGAAACCGGACTCCACTCAATCAACGCATCAGGAGCAAGGTAGCCGAACTGACCGGGCTTGAAGAGAACTGGCTCTTCGCCCATGCGGAACCCCCCTTGCGGCCCGAGGCTTAGCAGTGAAGCCGGGCAGTTGCAGCAGAATACCTCAAGATTACGCAATCGCGCAATCTTTCATTCGATCAATCGTTCAATCGAATTTCCTTGAAATTTACCCACGGCCGCTGGCGGCGCGCTCCGATATCACCCCTCCGGAGTGCCCGCCGGCGGCCGTCCCCCCCTTGGGGGACAACAACGCTAACCTGGCGCCGCGCAATCTTCTCCATGTTGAACTCTCGCCGATCTCACGGTCCGGCGTCAATTGGCGATTGGAGCTCAAATGCTAAAGCACAGCGAGCTTGAATTTGAACAGGCCCTCTACGACGTGGTGCACCAGGTGGGCACCGTCGAACTGGGTAAGCTTCTGGGCATTAAGCCCGGCTACCTCCGTCGTATGGCGATCCCCCATGACCGTGAAGCCTGCTTCCGTGCCCGCGACCTGATCGCCACCCTGAACCATGCCCAGCAGCTCCTGCCGGCTGAGCGCGCCCTGGCCCCGTTGAACATCATGGCCCGCGCCTTGGGCCATGCCCTCTATCCCCTGCCCTCCAATCCAGGCAGCTGCAGCGTGATCCTTGACGTCAGCTCCGCCGCCCGCGCTTTCGGCGATCTGGGAGCCGAGTCCGTGGCCGCCGTGGATCCCGGCTCAGAGGCAGGCGTCCTAGTCACCAGGAGCGAGCAACGCCGCATCGAGGCCGCCGGCTTTGCCCTGTCCGGACACGTGGCCCGCATCATAGCCTCCAGCCGGGCCCTGGCCCGCCCCAGGGAGGACAGCCATGCCTAAGACCGATAAGGCAAGCGCCAGCGTGGGGCAGTTCCTCCTGGAAGCCTTGGAGCAGGCCTATCAGAAGATCGAGGCCCAGGAGATCGTCATCTCCCGCCTGGAGGCCGGTGATCACCGCTTCCATTGTTGCCTGTGCACTGATTGGGCCTGGAGCGATCAAGGCCTGCCTCCCAAGGGGTGGGAGTGCGTGGGCCGCGATGACAACGGCAAGGACCTCTACGTCTGCCTGGATTGCGTTACCACCTTCCAGACCGTGGCGAGATCCTGACCATGGGCGTCATTGTCGCCGGCGGGGCCGACCTGGAGCGGGACTCCTACTGGGATGACGATCTCCGCTCCCTGGACCGGGCCAACTTCGGCTTCATCGACATCCAGCTGATGAACCTCACGCCCGCTGCCATGGCCCTGGGCCCCGCCAAATTCGAGCGGGAGCTGATCGTGGAGTTTCGCCTGGCCTTTGCCGAGCTTCGGCGTAGATACGAGGACAAGCAAGGTGAGCGCGCTGCCTGAGATCCCCGAGATCATCCTGCCCACCCCCTGGGGCGCGGCCCTGGTGCTGGGCCTGGTCAGTTTGCTGCCCATGCCCTCCCCCACTCGCCACCGGGGCCTGATCAAGGTGATGCAGGTGCCCAGCCAACGGCGCACCGATTTCAAGCGCCGCCTCAACTGCCTTATCCGTGCCGCCCACAAGCAACGGCGTAAACCTGGCCATGATTTTTCCGTGACCTTACAGATAGCCCAGGGCCACGTGGGCTGGGTGGAACTTATCGGTTGCCAGGACCTGCAGGCTCCTGGCTGCATCTACACCTGGGAGGATCACTACAACGCCGGCGAGCCCACCACCGAGCCCTGGGCCTGGATCCTGGCCAACCCTCGCCTTGCCCGAGAAGGCGAGCCCGTGCCGGCCCTGGCCACCCCAGCCCAGCAAGTCCTCTTTGCCGGAGTGTGACCATGCAGCAAGCCACTGCTCTTGATCCTGCCCAGTACCGGCCCCTGCCTCCCCTCAAGGGGACCATGGAGCGCGGCCTCTGGCGCGCCCTGCACTGCCAAGCCGGCTCCCTGCAGCGCTGGGATGCACGCCGGCAATACGGCCTGGACAACCGCCAGCTCAAGGAAGTTGTGTCCCAGGAGTTCGGCCGCTTCGCCGGCCTGGCAGGTCCTGACATTGAATGCATCGCCTGGCGCGGCGGTGATGATCCCGCCTTTTGGTGGGGCGGAAAGGATCCGGTGAAACCGCCCACCTTGCGCGGGGCCGAGCTGATCAAGCGGGCCCGGGAGATCCTTGACATCCCCTGGCCCATCGCCACCCGCCACTAACCATGCACCGGCCGGGGGCGGTGGTCTGCCCCTCGCCCCCGGCCCTTCAAACATCCTGCCTAAGGAAAGCCTCATGCCTCACGAGCCCTGGTCCCCTCCCCTGGCCACCAAGATCCTCTGTGAACCCACGGGTAAGGTGATCCGCATCCCCATGAGCAAAGACAGCATGCGGGCCTGGGCCGACAACCGCAAAGGAGAGACCCGCCGATTGATCCGGCCCCAGCCAGAGTGGCGGGAGATCGAGCAGGAGACCGAGTTCGCAGCGACCGGCTGGTGGTGGCAGCGCACCAAGAACACCGGGATCCACTCCCAGCCCACCGAGGCCGCCCTAAAAGAGGTCTTCTCCCGGGCCCTCTACTGGTGTCCCTATGGCCGGCCAGGTGACACCCTGGTCTTTTCCGAGGCCCTGGTCCAGGAGGGCGACCTGGCCACCTATGAGATGGACGGCCGCAAGGTGGAAGTGGATCCCGCCATTGCCGAAGAGCTGGGCCTCAAGCTGCACGAGGAAAAGTGGCTAAAGTGGCGGTGGAGTAAAGACCGCCTGCCTTCTATCTTCATGCCCATGTTCGCGGCCCGGGTCCGGGTGCCCCACCAGGGCGCGGAGGTGCAGCGGCTCCGAGAGATCACCTTTGACCAGTCCCTCAACGAAGGCATCATGAGTTACCCGGATTACTCGGCCGATCCTACCGAGGAAGACTGGGCCTTCCTGGAAGCCGATCCCTACCGAGAGATCTTCACCAAGCCGCACCCGGAATATGACGATTCGGACGGCATGGACCAGGGCTTCATTGACATGTTCCGCTTCTACTACTTCAAGCTCTGGGATCGGATGCACGGCGATGGAGAGCATGACCACCGAGCCAACCCTTGGATCTGGCGGATCTGTTTCCCCCGCAGGGAAGAGGTTGACCCTGAGTGGCGCAACATCGCGCCCCTGGAAAAGGTTGGGCCGTAAGCATCATGGACACCAGTTCCCTCCTGGAAACACCCCCCAAGCTGCAGGGCTGGATCCGCGGTCTAAAGGCCGCCGCCGAGGCCTCGGGCCTCGGCATCAAGACGCTCAAAAAGCTAGCCGGCAAGGGCGAGATCTGGGCCTACCAAAACCCAGAGCACGGACGCGGCCGGGCCAAGGGCGGTGATGGGGAGTGGTTCTTCCACGGCCCCAGCCTCCATGAGTATCACCTACGCAAATCAGGCCTCTTGGAGCTGCAGGAGGCCGCTCTTGACGCCATCAACCGCGCCGGGCTATGACCATGGGCATGAAGCCATTTAAGCGCGGCAAACGGTGGTACGTCCGCTGGTGGGAAAACGGGAGGGATCATCGCCAGTCCCTGGGGCCCAAGGTCAGGACCGAGGCCCAGGCCCAGAAGGTGGTGGACGAGATGGACAAGGCCCGGCGCAATCGCCGGCTTGGCCTCATGGACCCATCGCGCATCAAGCTGGGCTCAGCCATTGAGGAATACCTGGCCACCCTGGGCGGGCGCACCAAAGACGGCTCCTGGGCCGGCCAGGTGGCCGAGGCCACCCACAGCCGCTATGAGTGCTCCCTACGGGCCCTCAGGGACTTTGCCGGACCTGGTTGCCTGCTCCGATCCCTGACCTCCCGCAAGCTCTCTACTTTTGCCGCCCACCGCCTGGCCGCCGGCGTCACGCCGGCCGGAGTCAACGCGGATCTGCGCGCCGCCCGGGCCTTCCTACGCAAAGCGGCCCGTTGGGAGTGGATAGAGCGCGCCCCTGAGATCGACATGATCAAGGAGCCCAAACGCCTCCCCCGCCACCTGACGCCCGACCAGGTGGAGGCCCTGCTCAAGGCCGAGCAGGATCCCGAACGCCGGCGCTTGTGGATCTTCCTTTTCTGGACTGGCTGCCGTCGGGCAGAGGCCCACTCCCTTCACTGGGAGGACATCACCTGGGAGCCCAAGCCGGCCGCCATGGTCACCGGCAAGGGCGACAAGCAACGCATGGTGCCTCTGCTCCCCAAGGCGGTGGAGGCCCTGGGGGAGCGCAAGGACGTGGGCCCGGTCTTCGCCTTCCACGTGGCCGGCCGAGGCCGTAACCGCAAGCACGCTGTAGCGGTGCACCCGGACACCCTCACCCATTGGTTCAAGGCGGCCGCCCGCCAGGCTGGCCTGGAGATCCCCCGCCTGCATGACCTCCGCCACACGGCCATCACCTACATGCTCAGCCGGGGAGTCCCCGCCCGGATCGTCCAGGAGGTGGTGGGCCATGCCCAGCTCTCCACCGTCATGCATTACTCCCGGGCGGTGGTCGCAGACCTTTATGATGAGCTGTACAAGGCCTTCCACGAATAGGCACACTGGCACAAATTGGGATCACCAAAAATCACTTTTTAGTGATATCAATCAGTTACTTGGCGATAGCGGGGACCTCTTAATCCGTAGGTTCAGTGTTCGATTCACTGGCAGCCCACCAAAAATATCAAGGGGTTAGGTCGCAAGGCCTAACCCCTTTTTTTGCCCCCGCCGGCGTGCGGCCGGGCCTGTCCCAGACATTCCAGTTTTTGCTCAATTCCCCTCCCCTCCGGCGGGCCCCGGGCCGGGCCAATTGTGCTATATTGCCCACTCAGCCCACGGAGCAAGGAGCAGCCTGATGAGCCCTGAGAGTTTCAGCAAGAACCGGGAAGAACGCTATCTGGAAGACTACGTGGAAGGCGCGGTCTACGAGTTCGGGCCCATCAGCCTGACCCAGGACGAAATCATCGAGTTCGGCTTGAAGTACGACCCCCAGGCCTTCCACACCGACCCCGAGGCAGCCAAAGAGTCCATCTACGGCGGGCTCATCGCCAGCGGCTGGCAGACCTGCGCCCTGTTCATGCGCCTGTTCGTGGAGCACTACCTCCCGGGCCAGGCCAGCCTGGGCAGCCCTGGGGTGGATGAGCTGCGCTGGATGCGGCCGGTGCACCCCGGCGACCAGCTTTGGCTGCGCATCACGGTGCACAAGGTAAAGCCTTCCAAAAGTAAGCCCGACCGCGGCGTGCTGTTCTCCTTTTGCGAACTGCTCAACCAGGCGCGCCAGCCGGTGTGCAGCATGATGGCCTTGAACCTCATCTCCTACCGGGGACGCAACTAGGCCGCCCCATTCAACTACTTTTACACGCTGATTTCCCGGGACCCGGGTTCGTGTTATTTTTTAACTAGGGCCGCAACGCCCCATCACGTACCCAACCCACAAAGGAGCTGCCCCGCGCATGCCTTCTTCCCAATCCACGCTTAAACGCAAGCCTCGCCAGCGCCTTGCCAAGGGTCAGCCGCGGCTTTTGCAGGGCAACGAG